>JAICHT010000323.1 GCA_025924755.1 Chitinophagaceae bacterium
AATCAGCACAATCACCAATATGCATACTACGGCTGCGATGGCAATTAATACCAGGCTCACCACCCTGAAGTTTTTTTGCATAGAACCTACTACCGACCTGGGATAGCGCACTTCATCTACAATGGGGTTTAATGCCAGCGAATCCCTGATGGCGCTCATCTTTGATGAATCTACATAGGCTTCTTTTAGTGTAAAATCAATACTGGTTGGCAGTAAGCTGTTTTCTAAAAATTCGCTAAAATCCTCACCGCCACTTTTAATCCATTGCTGCTTGGCCGTTTCCTTATCCGTATAGCGTACTTCTTTTACATATGCTTTTGACCGGATCGAATCCTGGAGCGCCACACGGTCTTTGTCTGCAATGTTTTGTTTTAAAAACACCTGCACCTCTACGCTTTCTTTAAAATGCTGCATCAGTTTTTTGGAGTTAATGCCCAGCCAGCCCAGTATGCCCAGTAAAAAAAGAACCAGTGTAACGCCCAATATGGACATAAAGTAAGAAGGTTTACCACGCTTGGAAGATGCTTTACCAAATTGAGCCATACGATCAGACGGTTTTAGAAGAAAACAAAAATAACAGTTTGCATTTACAACCTGCCATCTGCTTACAAAAGCTTTGCAAAGTTTTAGAAAGGCGAATGAATTATTTTTGCCTTTCTGTAACGTCAGCATAAATAGTATATTGTTGCATTCGATAGTGCCGGAAAGGAGAATTATGGAGCCATCAGTAGAAACCCGTATCGGCTTTTGTTGTGTCACTCACTGCATCGCCTGTAAGGCTATGGAGCAAATAATTGTTGGTTGTTGAACGTTGATAGTTGAACGTTGATTAGGTGGTGAATTGTTAATGGATCGATAGTGGATCAAATGTACAAGGGTGCGGCGCAACGACAGCAATATAGTACCAACGCTTAGTATAAAAACATATAACTCAGAACTTAGAACTCATAAATGGAATACAACTTTAGAGAAATAGAAAAAAAGTGGCAGCAGCAATGGATAGAAGAAGGCGCTTATAAAGTATCCAATACTCCCGGCAAGCCCAAGTATTATGTGCTGGATATGTTTCCCTATCCCAGCGGGGCAGGGCTACATGTGGGTCATCCGTTGGGCTATATTGCCTCGGATATTTTTGCACGGTATAAAAGGCTGAAAGGATATAATGTGCTGCACCCGATGGGCTATGATGCATTTGGGTTGCCTGCAGAACAATATGCCATTGAGCATGGCGTACATCCGGCTGTATCTACTGCACAAAATATTCAAAACTTCAGGGCGCAGTTGGATAAAATAGGTTTCAGCTTCGATTGGAGCCGGGAGGTCAATACTTCCGATCCCCAATATTATAAATGGACGCAGTGGATTTTTTTGCAGTTATTTAAAAGCTGGTACAATAGGAAAAATAATCGCACTGAACACATTGATACGCTGATCAAAATTTTTGAAGAAGAAGGAAACTTCAACCATCCGGTGCCGGATGCAAGATTTGAAATGCGTAATGCGGCCTTCGAAGTGCTGAATGGAAAGTTTTCTGCAGAACAATGGAAAATGTTTGATGAGAAAACCAAGCAGGATATTTTGATGGAATACCGTATTGCCTATTGCGGATATGGCGAAGTAAACTGGTGCGAAGCATTAGGAACCGTATTAGCCAATGACGAAGTAGTAAATGGCGTCAGTGAACGGGGTGGTTACCCGGTTGTAAAAAAGAAATTGCGTCAATGGTATTTGCGTATTACCGAATATGCCGACCGGTTGCTGCAAGGCCTGCAAACAGTGGATTTCAGCGATGCTATGAAAGAAATGCAAAGCAACTGGATAGGCAAAAGCAGCGGTGCAGAGATACGGTTTAACCTCACCCCCGGCCCCTCTCCAAAGGAGAGGGGAGCGGAGACCCTGGGGTATATGACAAATACGGTGTCAGAATGGAAAGCTGTTACTGATTTTGCCAAAGAAAATAGAACAAGTGCGACAGAAGCAGAAGATAAATTATGGCAAGCGTTAAGAGGAAGAAAGTTGGACGGCTATAAGTTTAGGCGCCAGCATCCAATAGCTGGTTACATTCCCGATTTTGTATGTATTGAAAAAAAGCTGGTAGTAGAAGTAGATGGTGAATATCATAATACGGAAGAGCAAAAGAAACTGGACAAAGCAAGAACAGCCTATTTACACGAACATGGCTACAGAGTAATGCGATTTACTAATGAAGATGTTTTGAACAATATTTCAATAGTACTACAAAAGCTGAAAGAAGAATTGTCTCAGGAAACTCCGAATGAGGAATCTCGCTCCCCTCTCCTTTGGAGAGGGGCCGGGGGTGAGGTTACTGTTTACACCACCCGCCCCGATACCATATTCGGTGTAGACTTTATGGTGTTGGCGCCGGAGAATGAATTGGTTGCGCAAATAACCACTGAAGAACAAAAAACTGCGGTAGAAGAATATATCACTTATGTAAAAAGCCGCAGCGAACGGGAACGGATGGCTGAGAAAAAGATCAGCGGTGTGTTTACAGGAGCATATGCTATTCATCCGTTTACTGAAAAGCCGCTTCCGGTATGGGTTTCGGAATATGTACTTGCCGGATATGGTACTGGCGCTATTATGGCCGTGCCTAGTGGCGATGAACGCGACCATAAGTTTGCCCAATATTTCAATCTGCCTATAACAAATATATTTGGCGAAGCTTACACCGGCGAAGAAGCAAACGCGTCTAAAGAATTGGTGTTGCAGAATAGCGAATTTTTAAATGGCCTGAAATACAAAGAAGCGATTGAAATTGTGATTGACAAACTGGAAGAATTGGGTGCAGGCAAACGGAAAGTAAATTACAAAATGCGGGACGCTGCGTTTAGCCGTCAACGTTATTGGGGCGAGCCATTCCCCATTAAATGGATAAACGGTATTGCATATCCGTTAGATGAAAGTGAGTTGCCGTTGAAACTGCCGTATGTAGAAAGCTATAAGCCGGGACCGGAAGGCGAAGGCCCGTTAGCCAATATTCCGGAATGGACGGCTCAACATTTAGAAACCAACACAATGCCGGGATATGCCGGTAGCAGCTGGTATTTTTTGAGGTATATGGACCCGCATAATGATGCAGCGTTTTGCGATAAAAAGATAAGCGATTACTGGAACCAGGTAGACTTATATGTAGGCGGCACCGAGCATGCCGTAGGCCATTTGTTATACAGCCGCATGTGGGTAAAAGCTTTGTATGATTTAAATTTAATTTCTTTCGACGAGCCCTATAAGAAATTGCTAAACCAGGGAATGATTCAGGGTAGTAGCCGGTTTTTGTATAAGATTACAAATTGGAAACACGGTCTTGATTATGGTTTTGATAAAGAGCCGTTTTTAGAAAACCCTCCTTCAGTATTCATTTCTTATAATTTGATAGAAAGATATTTTAACGATAATAATTTGAATAATGGGGGAAAAGAATTTTTTAAGAATTATATAGGTATACTACCAAGTTTTGAAATATTTGAAAGTTCTAATGCATCTATAGAATATGGAAAAATTCATATAGATGTTAATTTGGTTGATGGGATAGAACTAGACATTGAGTCTTTAAGAGATAAAAAAGTAAGTTTTAAAAATGCTTATTTTATTTTAGAAAATGGCTCTGTTTCTTCATTAGATGAGAAAGCTTTAAAGGGAACTGGCAAATATATCTGCGGCGTGGAAGTAGAGAAGATGAGTAAGAGTAAAGTCAACACCGTAAACCCTGACAATATCGTTGAAAGATACGGCGCTGATACGTTCCGCATGTACGAAATGTTCCTTGGCCCGCTGGATATCAGTAAACCATGGGATACCAAGGGCATTGAAGG
>JAICHT010000324.1 GCA_025924755.1 Chitinophagaceae bacterium
TCTTATATTCTGCTTTTATTAGCCTTTCAAAAAAATGGGAATTAAAAAAAGCGGCATATTGCGATTATATTATTTCCACCGATCTTTACACCTTAAATTACTTTACTAAATACCTGCCTTCTGTTCCAAACGAAATTATTTTCAATTACAGCTTTTTTATTCCTGATAAGGATATTAATACTGTCAAAAAATACGATTTTATTTATACGGGTCTTTTAAGTGAAGGAAGAGGCATCAAAGAAATTGTGCAGGCAGCGGCGTTATTACTTTCAGAATTTCCGGAAGCCACCTTTTTATTGATCGGGCCATTCGAATCTGATGAATTTGAAACTGAAATAAAATCGTTGGTACAGCAACTGAATATCGAAAAAAGTATTCTTATTCATGCTCCGGTTCCTTTCACACAAATATCTACCTTCTATCAAATGTCCCGCATTGGGCTTGGGTTGTTTCATAATACGCCCAAATATTCCACTTTTATACCCATCAAATTGTTTGAATATATGGCTTTCGGCTTACCGGTATTGTTTTCCGATTTCGGCCCGTCAGCAGCCATAATAAAAGAAACGGCTTGCGGGTTGTTGGTATCTGTAGAAGACCGGCTTTCCATTTGCACAGCCATGAAAAAACTTTTAACAGACAAGTCCTTTTATGACCAATGCAGTAAAAGCGGCCGCAAGGCAATAGAAGATAAATATAACTGGCAGTCTGAAAAGAAGAAGCTCTTAAAGATCTATAAAAACGAGTTATTAAGTGACCAATAATATTATTTTTTATAATTCCAATCAATTAAATAGCTTTAAATAATTCATTTTACAGGTATTAACGAATTATGGCAACAGAAAAGAATAAGCCGGAAGCGGACATGACTACAGGTTTCGGGCATACCAGCCGGATGGGTGGCAATCGTTTTTATCGAAAAGATGGCAGTGTAAATGTAGTGAGGCGCGGCGTGAATTTTCTGGATAAGCTCAGCTGGTATCATACTTTTCTTGCCATGAAGCGTTGGCATTTCTGGATGTGGCTTTGCACCGGGTATATTGCTTTTAATATCATTTTCGGGTTTATTTATTTTTTAATTGGTGTGGAGCACCTGGGCCGCTTTCATAATACCTCCGCTTTAAAAAATTTTGTGGAAGCTTTTTTCTTTAGCGCTCAAACCTTTACTACTGTTGGATATGGCCGCATTAACCCCGAAGGTTTTTGGGCCAATGCTGTCTCGTCGCTAGAAGCGTTCCTGGGTTTACTGGCTTTTGCTATGGCAAGTGGCTTATTTTATGGACGCTTTGCCAAGCCGCAGGCTTATATCTATTTTAGCGATATTGCCCTCATCTCGCCATATAAAGAGGGCAATGCGTTGATGTTTCGCCTGGTGCCTTATAAAAACAACCATCTTACGGATGCGGAAATTAAATTAACTATTGGCCTGAGGATAAAAGAAGGCGATGAAGAAAAAAATGTTTTTTACCCGTTAAAGGTAGAATTCGACAAGATCAGTTCGCTGGTTTTTAACTGGACCGTTGTCCATCCTATTGATGAAGAAAGCCCGTTGCATGGATATTCGCTCAACGAATTAAAGGAAGCCAGGGCAGAACTGCTGGTAATGTTGAAAGCATATGACGAGGTATTTGCAAATGCAGTGGTGGTGCGTACTTCCTATAGTGCCTTCGAATTTATTTCGGGGGCCAAGTTTAAACCCATGTATCATTCCTCTGCTTCGGGCAAAACCACCATTTTAGAAGTTAACAAACTCAATGATTTCGACATCCTGGTATAATTAACCGGCCCGTTTCAGTTGAATAAAATTTTTGCGGTGTTTATAATAATAGTAAAGAAAATAAGCAACCGGCAAAAAACTAAGCAGCTTTATAAAAAAGATATTTGACGAAAAGCCAATAAAATAAAGCAGCGCCAATATCATTCCGCCTGCGGCAAGGTGGTTATCGTCTACCGCACAGGCTACCTGCACATAATAGGTATTTACTTTCTTAAAAACCAATTGTAGTGGCTTGGTAAAATGATGCCCGTCCGTAGCCACAATTTGAGGGTTATCGGAGTTTACCTGGATAATGACCGGCCGGTTGGTAAGCGAATAAATTTCTTTGCCATTTACAATTACACGAACCTTGAAAAAATTTAATAAAAATTGCTCTTTGCGTGTAACTACAATATGATATTTAACCTTCGGATTTATGATTTCAATGCTTGAATGATCTGGATAAAGTCATCGGCCACCAAGGAAGCCCCGCCTACCAAACCGCCATCCACATCTTCTGCCTCAAAAATTTCTTTGGCGTTTGTCGCTTTCACGCTTCCGCCGTACAATATAGAAATTTCATTGGCGCAATCCCTGCCATATTTATCGGCCAGCACAGTGCGAATGTATTGATGAATTTCCTGCGCCTGTGCCGTAGTAGCGGTTTTGCCGGTGCCAATAGCCCATATAGGTTCGTAGGCAATTACAATTTTTTGAATCTGCTCCTTGTCCAAATGGTATAGCGATTCTTCCAACTGCACCTTTACGTATTGATTTTGATTACCTGCTTCGCGAACCTCCAGCGGCTCCCCGCAACAAAAAATGGGTGTTATATTATTTTGGAGACACAGGTTCACTTTTTCTGCCAGTATGGAGTTGGTTTCATTAAAATACTCCCGCCTTTCACTATGGCCAACCACGCAATATTCAATATTAATGGACTGCAACATTTCTGCAGAGACTTCTCCGGTATAAGCTCCACTTTTTTTGGAATAACAATTTTGAGCAGCAATTTCCATATTAGCGGTTTTGGATACAGCATTTTTAGCCATTATTAAATAAGGAAACGGAACTGCAAAAATGGCCTGATGATTTGGTTTCAGTTGCAAACCGGCACCGGTAATATCCTTTAATAGTTTTTCCCCTTGATGAAGCGTTAGATTCATTTTCCAATTGGCCGCTGCTATTTGCTTTCTCATACTATAACTTAATTGCTTTCGGTTTTATAAATGTATACTGTCTGAAACTTGCTAATGACTATTATTTATTTCTAGGATGCATCAATAATGATCAAAGATATGCTTCAATATTATCTTTTCGTTTTCTGAAAGGCTTTTGCTTTTTAAGCTTTTCCAGTTTTCTATATCCTGAAGTGCTTTATCATATTCGTACCGCTGAATACCATCGGCTCCCCACGAAAAACCAGGAATATATTTAGGAGTAAGGCCTGTGCCAAAAACGTTGCTGCATACGCCTATCACCGTTCCTGTATTGATAGCCGTATTGATAGCGGTTCTGGAATAATCGCCCATAATAACGCCGCATTTTAAGCCTACGGTTATAGAGCCGCTTGGCAACCATACCTCCACGTTCGATGCCGTATTTTTAATATTAGAACAAGAAGTTCCGGCTCCTAAGTTGCACCACTCGCCTATCACCGCATCGCCAATATACCCATCATGTGCTTTATTGGAATAACCAAAAAAAACGCTGTTCTTAATTTCTCCGCCTACCAAACAATAGGGGCCAATAGTAGTAGCACCATATATTTTACTACCCATTTTTACTGTTGCCCCCTCGCAGACCGCCAATGGCCCCCGTAAAAGACTACCTTCCATTACCGTTGCATTGGCGCCAATATAGATGGGGCCGTCTGTGGCATTTAATATACAATGCTTTACCTGCGCCCCTTTTTCTATAAATACGTCTTGGGCATTTATGACTTTATTAGTAGTTGATATCTTTTGCGATTTCCTAATGCTGCTGATGAATTTAAAATCCTGCTTCATGGCCCAGCTATTTAGTTTAAAAATATCCCACGGATATTTTATGGTATTCCACTCTCCTTTCA
>JAICHT010000325.1 GCA_025924755.1 Chitinophagaceae bacterium
GTATACAACACTACTACTTATCTGCAATACCAGCGAAAACTTCCGGATACGTTTACTATGTATGACCGTTTTATTTTCAGCAATAATAAGTTGTATACTACCGGCAAAAACCTTGTTAACATCTATTTATATCCGTTTTAAAAGCACACAAAAAAGCCATTTCAATATGACAATGAAACGGCGTACTTCTTCACTGATACTCTTATTTATTATCTGCGTTAGTTAGTATCTGCCCCAGCTCCTGGTCAAACATACCATGCTTACCATATTCTACTACCCGGCCCACTTCCTTACCGTTTTTCATTACAATCAGCGTCGGTACATTGGTAATATGAAACGCGTCGGACAAATGCTGAATGGATTCTCTGTTATGATCTACTCCTATTACCGTAATACGGTCTTCCGGCACACCGGCAGCATCCGCCAAGACAAAAAACTTAGGTAATATAAATTGCGAATCGTGACACCAGGTGCCGCCAAAAGCAATAAAATTGACAGAATCCCTGTTTTGACGCATCGCCTTTAAAGCACCCTGGTCAGGTGTATAATCTTTCTGGCTCCTCGCGAACCAGCTGAAAGCCGTATCGGTAGCCAACTCTTTTTTAGTAATAAATCCTTTTACTACTTTCACCCCATCTTTATCACGGCTTACTTCGGCCTGCGCCATAGCCAGGTGTACGGATGCCATAGCAATCCCTATAAAAAACAATTGCTTCATAGTAGTTTTTCTGCTTTCAAAAATAAGATGCAAATGAGCGGCAAGTTATTGCAATCTGTTAAAGTCTATAAATCGGCTTTTAGCTGTAGTAAAAACGCTTTTAATTTTTGGAGCGATTGAATCATACTATGCTTTTCGGTAACCTGTTTATTTTTTTTGATGTACTCCTTAGCGCCTTCTACCGTAAATTTTCTCCTGCGTATCAAATCAAATATGAGCTCCAGGTTTTTAATATCAGAAGGCTTAAAAAACCGGTCTCCTTTACGGTTCTTTCGTGGCTCCAGCACATCAAATTCATTTTCCCAATAGCGCAGCAGGGAAATATTTACATGAAACATGGCAGCCACTTCGCTGATAGCATAATATTGTTTTTGAAATAACACTTCATCTTCTGGCACAGCAACCAGGTCAGGTTCTGCTTCCGATGCTTTGGTAGATTTACGGCCACGGGTACTTTTAGGTTTTGCTTTGGAAACCGGAGGTATAGGCTGGCCCGATAAAAACTCGGTTGGCTGTTTACCTTCGCCAGAAAATTCAAACGTTATTTGATGAAGCGTTTTTGACATGGGCTATTTTCAAAAATAAGAAGCATTTGCCAAACCTGCTGCTAATGCTCACTGTTAATATAGGTCCTTAATCAAAACTTTGATTGGAAGCAGCGGCTCTTTTAAGCAACTGATCGTATTGTTGTGGGCTGATATCGTTATAAAAAAAATAAACAGGGTCCAGCTTTTGCCCGTTTTTATGTACCTCGTAATGGCAATGTGGCCCGGTAGATTTTCCGGTGGAACCTACATACCCAATAATTTCTCCCCGCTTTACCTTTTTTCCCACCTTGGTTTTTATGCGAACCATATGTCCATATAATGTTTCATATCCGTATCCGTGATTGATGATCACATGGTTGCCAAAGCCGCCTTCGTTAAAGCCTGCGGTAGTTACCACGCCATCGGCCGTAGCGTAAACAGGCGTACCCTGCGGCGCTGTGAAGTCAAGCCCCGCGTGCATTTTTATGGTTTTATAAATAGGGTCAATTCGGTAGCCAAACCCCGAGGCAATACGGTCTAAATCTTTATTACTTACCGGCTGTATAGCAGGGGTAGCCGCCAGTATTTTTTCTTTGCTGTTAATCAGCACATCCAGTTCCTTATATGATTTTTTTTGGGCCTGCATACGGTTGGCTACATTTTGAATGGCTTTGCTTATAGATCGTATCAGTTCATTGCCTTCCATACCTTCCACCATCGCTACTTCTTTTTGCTTGTCCAGCTCCTGTGCCCGTGCACTATCCGGTATTGGGTTGGCTTCAAAGATGCTGCGGTACACGTTATTGTCCCGCCTCTCCAGTTCAGCCATTTGCTGTTGCAATGCTTTTACATTGCTGTTCAATTGGTCGTACCGGTCGGCTAAGCGTTCATTATCAGCACGCAATAGTCTTTCCGTAGGCGACCCGATAAAGCGAAAGGCGAAGTAAGAAATAAATGCAGAAGTTACCAGCGCAGCTGCTATAAAACCAAACACCCGTAATAACTTTACCCGCAGTGGCGTTTCCAGCTTTTCATAACGCAGTGTGTGAGTATTATAATAGTATTTTATTTTCTTCATGATGGCTAAACGTCGCAATCATAGAACCAGTTCTCAAAAGCGCCTCTAAGTATTACCTTTGCGCTTCTCTGATACACAGGGAAGCAAATATACTTGCATATAAAGCAAAATCAACCTATTTATTGTGGCTATGATGACCAGCGCAGACATACGTAAAAAATTTTTAGAATTCTTTAGCGCTAAGCAACACCATATTGTTCCTTCCGCTCCTATCGTAGTAAAAAACGATCCGACCCTGATGTTTACCAATGCCGGTATGAACCAGTTTAAGGATTATTTTTTAGGTAATAAACCGGCGCCATATCCGCGCATTGCCGATACGCAAAAATGCCTTCGGGTAAGCGGTAAGCACAACGACCTGGAAGAAGTAGGCGTGGATACCTATCACCATACCATGTTTGAAATGCTGGGCAACTGGAGCTTTGGCGATTATTTTAAAAAAGAGGCCATAGAGTGGAGCTGGCAGTTATTAACCGAAGTTTATGGCATACCAAGAGACCAACTGTATGTAACCATATTTGAAGGCGATACTAAAGAACAGTTGCCTAAAGATGAAGAAGCTTATAACGAATGGAAGAAATGGATTGCCGAAGACCGCATATTATCAGGCAATAAAAAGGATAATTTTTGGGAAATGGGTGATACCGGCCCATGTGGGCCTTGCACCGAAATACACGTAGATACAAGACCGGAAGAAGAACGGAAAAAAGTGGACGGCAAAACATTAGTCAACGCCGATCATCCGCAGGTAATTGAGATATGGAACAATGTATTTATACAATACAACCGTTTGAAAGACGGAAGCCTGGAGCAGCTTCCATCAAGGCACGTAGATACCGGAATGGGCTTTGAGCGATTAGTAAGAGTAATACAGCAAAAAGAAAGTAATTACGATACGGATGTATTTAGTGGTATTATTAATAAGATTGCTGCCATTACCCATATAGCTTATACTGGCACCGACTCTAAAAGTGATATTGCCATCCGCGTCAATACCGATCATATCCGTGCCATTTCTTTTACCATCGCGGATGGACAATTGCCATCCAATACCGGTGCGGGTTACGTAATACGACGTATTCTTCGGCGGGCAGTACGGTATTATTATTCGTATCTGAATTACCAGCAGCCATTATTATATCAATTGGTGCCGGTATTGGCAGAAGAATTTAAGGAGGTTTTTCCGGAATTAAAACAGCAAGAGGAATTTGTAGCAAGAGTAATTAAAGAAGAGGAAGATGCATTTTTAAGAACGCTTGAAAAAGGAATTAAAAGATTTGAAGAATACTATTCTGATAAAATTTCAAATAATTTAGAAACTGCTATTTTTTCGGGAAATAATATTAGAACAACTGAAGAAGAAACAAAAGGTCAAGTTTCAAAAGCTGCTAATAAGCCATTTTACATAGATGGTAAGTTTGCTTTTGAATTATATGACACGTATGGGTTCCCAATTGATCTGACTAAACTAATGGCA
>JAICHT010000326.1 GCA_025924755.1 Chitinophagaceae bacterium
CAATAGCACTACAGGGTACAAAAAAGGGTTTTGAGCTAATCGTTACATCCAGTGTTTGACCGGCTATTACAAATGAGCCGGCAATAGTATTGCCCATTACATTTACATTAAATGCGCCACCGCTGTCATTACCGGTAAAAGTTCCGCCCTGTGATTGTATTGCCGCAGTTGCTTTATCCAAAACTGCCTGTGGCGAACCGGAAAATGGAATAGTGAAATTGCACGCCATATAGCTGATTAAGTCATTAAATAATGAAGCAAAAGTATAGCAACCCTTCTGTTTCTAAAAACAATCCTTACAGCCATATAGGATTATTTAAAGGAGAATTGTTTTCTTTGGTTTAAATTTTGAAGACAGATGGAAATGAGAACCACTATAGAAAAACTCCTGATATTTGATTGTGACGGCGTGTTGGTTGACAGTGAACCCCTGGGAAATAGAATTTTTGTAGAATGTTTACTGCATGATGGTTTTGATGTGGATGAATCATACGGAAAGCAGTTCATTGGCATTGCCTTAAAGGATTGTTTAAAAAAGCTGGAAGACGACTTTGACAGAACGGTATCGGATGGATTTGTGGAACGGCTATCCTTGCTTACCCATGAAGAAATGAAACGTGATTTAAAACCCATACCTAATATACATCTGGCGCTTGACCAGCTTTCCAATCCGAAATGCGTAGCTTCCGGAAGCGATCATGCCCGGTTAAAATTGTCGTTGGAAGTAACGGGCCTGAGTTCTTATTTTAAACATATTTATAGTGCTACGGAAGTACTGCATGGCAAACCTTTTCCAGATGTGTTTTTACTGGCGGCAGAAAAGATGAACTTTAGCAAAGAAAACTGTATTGTTATTGAAGACAGCTTTGCAGGTATGAGCGCCGGCATTGCAGCAGGTATGGATGTTTACCTGTACAATCCTGAAAGGCATAATGATTTTGAGATACCAAATGAAGTAGTAGTCTTTGAAAATATGGCACAACTTCCTGCTTTAATAAAAGCCAATCAGCTTAATGGATACGATCATTCAATGCAAACGGCTGGAAGATAAAAGTTTAATATCATCCGGAAGTGCAATTATAGCTTTGGAAGCAATACTAGTAAACAAGGAGGTTTCCACTATCCCCGGAATCATTTTTAATTGCTGATTAAATAATACAGCTTCCGGAAATTGCTGCAACCAAAGATTGATTAAATAATTTCCATTTTCAGTAATAACTGCGCCATCTTTATTGTTACTCATTCGCTGTTCAAAACGTATATCATTGAATAGTTCCTGTATTTTTCTTTTTACAAAAAGAAAGGCGTCTGGCATCACTTCAAGCACTACAGGATACGTAGTTGTTAGTTGAGATACCAGTTTTGTTTCATCCCCCAATATGATAAATTCATCGGCCATGGAAGCCAGTAATTTTTCTTGTGTATGAATACCGCCGCCACTTTTTAATGCATTCAATTCATAATCCAACTGATCGCAACTATCAAAATAAAAATCCACTTTGTCAATATCAGAAGTAGCTATCAAAGGCAGGCTTTTTTGTAAACACAGCATCCGAGTGCTGTAAGATGAAGTGACTAGTTTAATAGTAAGCCCAGCCATGATGCGCTGACTTAATATGTCTACCATATGTGCAATAGTAGACCCGGCACCAATACCAATAATGGTTTGATCTTTTATTAATTTTACAGCTTCTTCTGCCGCTTTCAGTTTTAAATTCATTTAAATAGTCTGGTTAATTAATATAAAACTAGTGGCTATTTTTTGCAATGAATCTTTAATTCGAATTTTGTATGGCTGGTAGTATTGAAATCTTTAAATTAGAAGCCGGAAATCTTTTATAAATAATAACAATGAGCACACCCGGGCAAATGCAAAAAACCCCTGATAAAAACTGGCCGAGACGGAAATTTATCGCTACCTCTTTTACCGCACTCAGTATGTCATCCTTAGCTTTATTACCAGGCTGGAGTTTTGCAAGAAATTATATTACTACTAGTGACTCTTATACCGTTCAGCAAATAATAGATTTGATATTGAAAGAAGTGCCGGGAGCGCCGATTGCGCAAACGGTTGATACAATAAAAAGTGGCAGTGCCGATCAAAAAGTAACCAGCATAGTTACTACTATGTTTGCTACGATTGATGTGATAAAGCAAGCTGCTGCTTCCGGCGCTAATTTTATTATAGCACACGAACCTACTTTTTATAATCACCAGGATGATACGTCGTGGTTAAAGCAAGATGAGGTCTATCAATACAAAATGGACCTTTTAAATAAACATCAAATAGTGGTATGGCGGTTTCACGATGCATGGCATATGCACAAGCCGGATGGTATATTAACCGGTGTGCTGCAGGCGTTTGGATGGGAGGGCTATGTACAAAAAGAGGAGCCAAACTTATTAGTTATCCCCTCTATAACTTTAAAAGATTTGGCGGTATATACCAAAAGGAAATTGGGTATTCCGCAGGTGCGTGTTATTGGTAATGCCGGCCAGAATTGTACACGGGTAGCGCTTTTACCCGGTGCTGCCGGTGGCAGAAGACAAATAGAATTTATTCAAAAAACAAAACCGGATGTGTTGATTTGCGGGGAAGTATCGGAATGGGAAACTGCTGAATATGTAAGAGATGCTAATTTAATGGGTCAGCAAAGATCGTTGATAGTACTGGGACATGCTGTAAGTGAAGAAGCGGGTATGCAATATTTAGTACAGTGGCTACAACCCAAATTGCCGGGCCTCTCTATTCAGCATATTCCTTCAAAAAATCCATTTAGCTGGTTATAAATTTAATATTACCTACTGCGTCTTACTATCAACCATAAAAGGATTAGTGCAATTGCTGCCAATACCACCCAAAAAAAGAAGAAGGTAGTTGGTGTCCCTGTATCTCTGTTGCCTGGAGCATCTTCAGGTGTTATTTGCTTAGGTAATATACCCGGGCCGCCAATTTTAATATAAGTGATCGGGTGAATTTCCCAACAGCTTGCCCGCCAGTTTTTTCCTGGCACTACATCTTTCGGATCGTTTGCAAATGACTCTTCTACATGTTCCGGATCAAAAAAAATCCAACCTCTTATTTCCACCCATTGTCCTTTGATGGCTTTTCTTAAGCCTTCAGTTGACCAGTCAATTCCTTTTTTCTCCATCATAGCCCGAAACCGGGGCGTTACTTCTGCTATCACTCTATATTCAGGCCCGGTGCGGTTATCATTTACCGTTAATTCTATGTGCGTATCCCTGTATTGAGGATCTTTAGTTTTACAGTTGCAGCTTTCAACGCCACCCATTTTTACATTATATACATATCCTGTTACTATGGCTGATTTATCCTGTGAAAATTGGTCCTGGTCTTTACTTCGTGCCAGTGCAGCCAATGTAACAGTTGTATCAAAGTCGGAACGTTTTGGGTAGTCGGAACGGTTTTTATATTCGTTGCTGATGTACTCACGGCTGTTGTATCTTGCTGTGCCATGAATGCCGCAATCCTCACCATCAATATCAATTGTTGACTGCGCAAAAAGGAATATATGAAATAAAATAAAAATTATGGATAAAAGATGCTTCATGCTTTATTAAGCCAATATAGGTGTATCTAGCGAAATTAAATGGCGATGCTATTCATCATTCAATAAAAATACTGCTTAAAGATCTTTTATATCGGATTTACAAACTTACAATGAATGATTTTTTATACGATGCATTCTAAAACATGCCGCGTTCAATATCAAATTGAAAGCGTGAACAGGCCTGCCTCGTAAAAGAATTATACTGGAGAAACCTTTCAATC
>JAICHT010000327.1 GCA_025924755.1 Chitinophagaceae bacterium
GTTTTAAGAAGTATGACAGTGATATGGAAAAAATTTCTGTATTCAATTGCTGCGTAGTAAAAGAACCAAATATTTTTGCTATTGAAATTTAAAAGTAATCGGGCAAGTAGCAGATAGTAACTTTGATAATGCCTGAGCTGGCATATTATTTTCAACAATAGCAAAAATGTTCATTCACATGAAAAAGAATCTAAGCTTACTGCTGCTGCCTTTCTTTGCTGCGTTTATTTTTGTTTCCTGCGTTTCCACCAAAAAATACCATGCCGCTTTAGCCAGAGATCAAAACCTGACCAGTGAAAATGCAAGCCTTAGCAGCACCATAGCGGAGCTGAATAGTAAGCTAACCAATACGGAGGGAGAAAATGCCCGGCTGGTAAAGCAGATAGATGACGCATTGAAAAACGCTAAGAATATAGCAGGGCAGGCCAATATGACCCAGGAACAACTGCAAGCCGAGCAAAAGAAATTGAGTGATATGATGCGGCTGATGGACCAGCAACGCCAGGCTACGGAAAGCCTGCGAAAAAAGATGGCCGATGCTTTGGTGAACTTCAAATCCAACGAGCTTTCGGTAGTAACAAAAAACGGTAAAGTATATGTAAGCATGCAGGAAAGTCTTTTGTTTCCTTCCGGCAGTGCCGCAGTAAATCCAAAAGGGAAAGAAGCCATTGGTCAATTGGCACAGGTGCTGAATACAAACCCTGATATCAATGTAAATATTGAAGGTCATACCGACTCTATACCCATTAAAGGAAAGTTTGCCGACAACTGGGCATTGAGCGTAGCCAGGGCTACTTCTATAGTACGCGTATTAACCGATAGTTATGGTGTAGACCCCACACGGGTTACCGCCAGCGGCCGTAGTAAATACGATCCGATAGATAGTAATGATACGCCGGAAGGCCGTGCCCGCAACCGTCGTACAGAAGTGATATTGGAGCCCAAACTCGATGAATTAATGCGGCTGTTGAACCCAACACCGGATACGGATAGCACTACCACTACTACTATGAGCACTTCAGCAAAAATGTAATCAGACTGGTAAAATAATTGCACATAAATCCTGATAAAGCTATTATGCAAAACTTATTTACTACTACTATCAACATTCATAGTAAAAACCTTGCGTACCGGGTTGTGTTTGACCACGAGCAATATAAGTTTATACCGGAAACGCCTGATGCATCCGCTCCTTCTTTTTCATTTAAAAGGGAAAATGATACCTGGCACGATCAGGATAATATGGCGGCTGATGTAAAACAGCAAGCCATAGGTGCTTTGGAAAATTACCTGATGGCACAACTTTAAAGGTATAGATCGAAAGCATAACAGTTATTATAGTAAGCTAAACGCAGGCATTTATTTGAATGATAGCACCTGGGCATAAAGTGCTGCAATAAATTTTGTAAACTCTTATGCTCTTTACCTGTTATTATATGCATGCCTGATCCTCCATATATTGTAACCCTGGCGCTTAATAGAGATGCATTTGTTTTCTTTAATGAGTTACGACAAAAGTACTTTCCGCCTGAACGTAATTTTTTAGAGGCGCATCTTACTTTATTTCACCAACTGCCAGGTAATACGCATGAAGTTTCTGAAACACTAACGCAGGCGGCGCTGCAATCAACCATATCATTATCCGTAGCAGCCGTGGTGTGTATTGGTAACGGAGTGGCCTACCAAATGATAAGCACTGAACTGGTGCAATTGCACCAGGCCCTTCAGCAGCAATGGAAATCCGTACTGACGCGGCAGGATGCACAACGGTTGTGGCCGCATATCACTATTCAAAATAAAGTAGCACCTGCAGAGGCAAAGCAACTGCAACAGCAATTACAAAAGGAGTTTATACCTTTTTTTGCGTACGGAACCGGGCTGTGTTTATGGCAATATCTTGGTGGCCCGTGGAAGTTTTTAAACTTTTTTCCATTTAACGAAAAGATGTAGTATAATATTAAACAGTACTATTGTAAGCTACGAGTATTGGGTAGCTTATATAGAGAAACTAAATTTATTTTATGGAATCAGCTAATACACGAGAAGTATGGCTACGCGGGCCGCTTACCAATATACCCGGCCTGTTGCAGCCGGTTGCACATGCTTTGTTGCAGGCAAGAGAAGAAGTAATAAAACTGATGAATGATTTTCCGGAAGCTTACCTGTGGGAACGGCCTGCTGGCGTGGCTTCCGTAGGGTTTCATTTACAACACCTGGCCGGTGTGCTGGACCGTCTGTTTACATATGCAAAAGGAGAAGCACTTACCCAACAGCAATTAACCTATTTAGCACAGGAAGGAAAGCCCCAACCGGAAATTACGATTCATCATTTAACAAATGCCTTTAACCAGCAAGTAGATACAGCATTAGCTCAATTAAGTATTACCAAAGAGGAAACCTTGCTCCAGGTGCGTGGGGTAGGCCGGGCGCAGTTGCCTACTACCGTGCTGGGACTACTGGTTCATGCAGCCGAACATACCATGCGGCATATAGGGCAGCTATTAGTAACGGCACGTATAGTAAGTGATATTAAAAATGAAAGTACCGTGGAATAAAGTAATAGCAACATTGTTCGAACAGAGTTATTATAATTAAATACCTACGTTGTACGCTGCCTTATTTATTAAGAAAGGCAATAACTTTATTTATTAATGAAACTCTTTTGTTTGTAAATGGATGGTCTGTATTCCAAACCTGGTATTCAAAGAATGCACGATTGGTTTTTTGGATGGCGTCGGCAATTTGTTTGTTCCTTTGATTCTCATCAAGCATCACTATTTGTTTGTTCGCCAGTTTCAATCCATCATTGGCCAAATTAAAATAAGCAGGCTCTTTTATAACAGGTGTAAATATTTCACCCAGCGTGGCATTTAGTACAAAATACCTGCCGCCCATATTAGAACTATTGGCTAGTTCAAGCATTTCTTTTTTAGTCATCACTTTTCTGAAGTCGCCGGATATATCCCAGGTTGACAAAGCAAATCCCTTTTTTATTTGCGGTAATCGTTCTAATGATTTCAGACAAATCCACCCACCCATACTGTGCCCAAAAAGCACCATATTCGAAGTATCAATTTTTAATGAATCCTGGTATTTGTTGCAAAAAGCAACTACATTAACCACGTCTTCTACACAATTTTTAAAACTAAATTTTCCCTGGCTTCCCCACGAACCTCTGTAATCAAAATAAATTACGTTCCACCCATATGCTCTTACTACCTGGGCCATATCAAGGTTACGTTCATTGCCCGGATACCCGTGCAAAAGCAAAAGGGTCGGGTGTTTTCCACTTCCATTAGCTGTATAGATAAGCCCTGCTAAAAGCGCATGACCTGATGGAATAAATAATTCTATTGAACCTGCGGGGGCATTCTTGTCCCACGTAAGATCTCTTAATACAATACTGTCGGATTGTGCAAATGCAGTAGTTGATACCGATAAATATATTGCTATAAAAAGAATTGCTGAAAATTTATTCATACTTATGTTTTGAAATTGTGTATCAATCAAAGTAGCGGAAGCCTGTGGTTTGACAGTGTGAACACAGGCAGATAGTTCGCCTGCATTTCTGTTAGCAGCCCGATGTTCTTATCTGTGTTCAATATGAATTTATTTTTTTCCTTCACTTAAATCACTGATGGCTTTCTCAATTCTTTTTTGCCGGGTTGCTTCTGTTTTTGCATTGTCAATTGGTAAAACATACCGCCTTTTATTACTGTAAGAAAGTTCTTCAAAAAAATTCTTTGCGTTTATGTTTTTCTCAAGCGCTTCTTTAAAGTCCGCAGGCAA
>JAICHT010000328.1 GCA_025924755.1 Chitinophagaceae bacterium
CATTCTTTGAGGCATTTAAAGCAACCGTCGCTACTGGTACGCCATTCGGCATTTGTAAAATAGATAAAACAGAATCCCAGCCATCCATAGAATTGCTGGATTTTACAGGCACTCCTATTACCGGAATAGGAGTGATGGCTGCTACCATTCCAGGCAAATGCGCCGCGCCGCCAGCTCCTGCAATAATTACTTTTAGTCCCCTTTCCCGTGCTGTTTCCGCATAGTGCATCATACGCTGCGGTGTGCGGTGTGCCGATACTACAGTTAATTCATATGCAATACCAAAGAATTGTAGCATATCAGCCGCAGCTTTCATAATAGAAAGATCGCTATCGCTGCCCATAATAATACCAACAAGAGGCGTTTGCGACTGGTGAATAGTTTGTATTGATTCTTCCGGCATATTAAAGTCTTGAATTATTTAAGCAGTATTGCAACAAATTCTCATTCCTAAATCATAACCTGTAGGCAGACTATTTTAATTGAAATCAGCTACAATCTATAAATTAAAAACGATATACTATTGGGCCTGCTTAATTAAATCGCCTTTTAAACGCAGCAACTCAGTTTCAGCAATTTTTAAATTATAGCGGGCAGTAATTAACGTATTTTCTGCATCTGCAAGGCTTTGTTCGGCTTGCCTTAATTCTATGAAAGTACTTACACCCACACGATAGCGTTCCCGTGCAATATTGAGATTTTCTTTTGCCAGTGCAATGCTCGAATCGCCCAACGTCATTACTTGTTTTTGGGTTGTGTAAGTTTTGTAAGTATTAATAATATTGGTATTGGTTACCGATTGCTGATTTTGATAATTTAACTGTTGAAAACGCACTGCCAACTCCGCTTGTTTAACTTCCTGCCGCACCTGAAACTGGTTGAATATGGGTATGGAAGCGCTGATGCCATAGTTAAAACCGTGGTTAAGCGTGGACAAAGGCTGGTAAGGGTTGATTACCGTATTATTATTCGACTTGGAAAAATTATAAGCCGAGATTAGGGCTATGGTTGGAAAACGGTCAGCCTTTGCTACCCGTACATTTATACCGGCAATATCAATATTCTTTTTTGCCAGCAATAGTTCAGGGCTGCTTTCGTTGATATTATTCAGAAGGTCGCCTAAAGCAAGCCCGGACTGCAGTGGTATAGAATCGTTTACTTTATAGGTGGCTCCGTTGGTAATATTCATTAACCGGTTTAAATCCTGCTTGTGTTGTTCAATGACCGTAAGCTGGTTGAGTTGTGCGGCTTTTTGCTGGTTGAAATCCACCTGCGCCTGCAACAAATCGGGTTTGATTCCTACGCCGATATCAAATTTATATTGCGCCAGTTTAAGCCGGTCGGCACTGAGCGACATTTGTTCTTCAATATTGCGCAACTGCTGTTTTTGATGTACAATGTCGTAATAGGTTTTTATAACATCAGATATCGTATTAACCAACTGGTTTTTTATAGTAAGAGAACCAAAGGCCAGTTGTTCGCCCAAGCGGTCTCTTATGGCAAAAACCCGGAAGCCGTCAAATACCACCCAGTTTAAATTTAAAGCGGCGTTTGTGTTATTGGTCCGTATCCCGCTTCCGGTACGCTTTGGGCCTGTAGCCAGTGTTTGCGATTGCGAATTATTATTAAAAAGCATCGTACTGCTGGCGTTCACGCCCGGCAGAAAACCGGCATTCCTATATGAATAATTGATAGCAGCTATTAAAGAATCGTTACGCGATATCTGGATATCATAGTTGTTTTGTAAGGCCGTAGCAATCGCCTGCTCAATGGTTAAAGAATCGGGTGCATCCTGTGAAAAAATTTTAGTAGAAAATATAAAACTAACTAACAACAAAAAGCTACACTTCATAAGGCTTGGTTTACACATGTGCCGGCACATCATGTTCTTTAATTAATTCTAAGTTATCTAATTCACTTTTTTTCTTTCTGCTAGAGAGATAAGAGTACATAGCCGGAATAACAAACAAGGTTAATATAAGGGAGAAGATAATACCACCTACTATTACAATACCTAATGGAATGCGGCTGGTAGCAGCAGCGCCCAGCGATAAAGCCAGCGGCAAGGCACCTAATATCATAGCCAGGCTCGTCATTAAAATGGGACGTAAACGTTGCGTGGCCGCATAGACGGCAGCATCCATTTTCGGCATCCCTTCCATCCGGTTTTGATTGGCAAATTCCACAATCAATATACCATTCTTCGTTACCAGTCCTATCAGCATAATCATGCCGATTTCTGAGAAAATATTAAGGGTTTGGTTGAAAATCCACAAAGAAAGTACGGCCCCTGCTATAGCCAGCGGCACAGTAACCATAATAATGAACGGATCCACAAAACTTTCAAACTGCCCTGCCAGAATTAGGTATATTAATCCCAATGCCAGCAAAAATGCAAAGCTGGTATTGCTGGAACTTTCAGCATAATCGCGGGAACTGCCGGATAAGGAAGTAGCAAAAGAAGGATCGAGCAAATGATCGGCAATGCCCTGCATTGCAGTTATACCATCGCCTACTGTTTTGCCGGGTGCTAACCCTGCTGATATTGTGGCTGATTTATACCGGTTAAAATGATATATAGTAGATGGGGTAGTGGCCTCCTGAAATGAAACAACGTTATCAAGGCTGATCATCTGGCCCCTTGCATCCCGTACATATAAGCTCTTTAAATCGGCCGGGTCATCCCTGTCGGCACGGCTTACTTCACTGATAACCTGGTATTGTTTTCCCTTCATGGTAAAATAACCCACCTGGCGGTTACTTAAAGCCAACTGAAGGGTTTGAGAGATATCATCCACGCTAATACCCAACTGACTTGCTTTTGCACGGTCTACATTTACGCGTAATTCAGGTTTATTAAATTTCAAATCAACGTCCACACCCTGGAACGTTGAATTTTTATTTGCTTCTTCCAAAAACTTAGGAAGTACCTCACCGAGTTTATTAAAGTCGTTATTTTGAATTACAAATTGAACAGGCAATCCTCCGTGCCGGTTTACAGCAATCGTTTGTTCTTCAATAGCAAAGGCCTTTCCGGCATTAAAACGCGGAAGGTTCCGGTTAACCATGGCCACTATTTCTTTTTGCGAACGCACCCGGTCTTTTGGATCAACCAATGTAACACGGATAAAACCGGAGTTGGTAGCGCCGCTTACAAAGCCTGGGGAAGTAACGGATAATATGATTTCTTTTTCCGGAATAGAATCCAGCATAAAGCTTGTAATATTATCAATATACTTATCCATATAATCAAATGAGGTGCCTTCCGGCGCTGATATTTGTAATCGGAACTGGCTCCGGTCCTCCATTGGTGCTAACTCCGATTGTAAACCTCTACCTATAAATACTATGATGCCTACGCATGCTGCAATAATTACAAAAGCAAGCCACCGTACCGACATGAACTTTTCCAGGAGCTTTTGATAATTTCTTTCCATACCCTGGAAAAAAGGTTCGGTTTTAATATAAAACCAGGAGTGCTTATGATTGCTCCGAGTCATTTTTACGTTCAATACCGGTGTGAGGGTCAACGAAACAAAAGCAGAAATCAATACGGCACCGGCCACTACAATACCAAATTCGCGAAACAACCGCCCGGTAAATCCTTGTAAAAAAACAATAGGCAGAAATACAACCGCCAGCGTAATAGACGTGGCAATTACGGCAAAATAAATTTCAGCAGAACCTTCTTTGGCGGCCTGCCATTTGTTCATTCCCTGCTCCAGCTTTTTATATATGTTTTCGGTAACCACAATACCGTCATCCACTACTAAGCCCGTAGCCAA
>JAICHT010000329.1 GCA_025924755.1 Chitinophagaceae bacterium
AAACAAATAGAAGAATATATAACCAAGCAAAGTGGTAAAGATTTAAGCAAAGTGTTTGATCAATACCTCCGTACCACGCAAATTCCCACTTTGGAATTGAAGCTTGAAAACAACCAGTTGAAATACCGATGGGCTAATTGCATACAAGGTTTTAATATGCCGGTAAAGCTTGCAAATAATCAATGGCTCTATCCTACTACGGATTTTCAAAAAATAAAATGGCCGGCTGCGGATATTAATACTATTGAAGTGGACAAAAACTTTTACATCAACGTAAATAAATCCTAGTTGTCAGTGGTGAATGGGCAATAGCTAATAGGCTGGTTATTTTCTTCCTGGTACCTGGCCATTAACTATTCACCATCCACCATTTACCATTCAGTACTTTTACCACATGAGCACCATTAGGCGGCAAACAATCATTTCATCTTTTTTAATTTACATCGGGTTTGCTTTCGGTGCATTGAATACCTATTTATTTACACGTCAAGGCATTTTTACACCGGAGCAATATGGTTTAACCCGTGCTTTTATAGTAATAGGCCAGTTCTTTTATGGCTTTGCCGGCTTCGGGTTAACATCGGTTATTTATAAATTTTACCCTTACTATAAAGATCATTTGCCCAAAGAAAAAAACGACCTGCTGACACTTACTATGCTGGGCGCTTTGATTGGATTTGTATTAACAGTAACCGGTGGTGTGTTGTTCGAATCGCTGATGGTCAGAAAATTTATTGCCAAATCGCCACTGATATTGCAGTATTACTTTTGGGTTTTTCCATTTACATTTTTTTTATTGTTCTTTACCTTGCTGGAGGCTTACACCTGGAGCATTGGAAAAACCATCGTACCTAATTTTTTGCGGGAAGCCGGCTTCCGGTTTTCTACTACTTTTTTGATCGTCATATTTATAGTAACGGGCAAAAACTTCGACCTGTTTATAAAACTGTTTTCGCTTTTATATGCCGTAAGTTTCTTTGTGCTGATCTTCTATTTAATACGGTTAAAAGAATTTCATTTTGTCACTCGCGTCAGCCGGCTGACAAAGCGGTTTAAAAAAAGAATGTTTGCGCTGATGGGTTTTGTATACGGAGGTTCGCTGGTAAGTATTGGTGCTCAAAGTGTAGATTTTTTAGCCATTGCTTCTTTCAAAGGTTTGAACTATGGAGCTGTGTTTGATTTTAGCTCATATGTTGCTAATGTGATACAGGTCCCGCAACGCAGCTTGATATCCGTATCAGTAGGGGTGCTGTCGCGTGCCTGGAAGGAAAAAGATTTTGAAACCATCAACCGTATTTACATCCGCTCCAGCCTGAACCTGCTGCTGATATCTATTTTTTTATTTTCCATCATCTGGCTCAATTATGACAGCGCTGTAGCCGGGTTGCATTTAAATGCCATTTATAAAGAAGGAAAATGGGTGGTATTTCTGCTGGCAATAAAAAATATAGTAGATATGGGTACCGGCGTAAATGCACAAATCATCGGCACATCTACCTATTGGCGATTCGATTTTTTAAGTGGTATTGTTTTGCTACTATTAGTGGTGCCGCTTAATATCATATTGGTAAAAAGATATGGCATTATTGGTTCGGCCTGGTCCAACTTAATATCGTATGTAGTATATAATTTAATTCGGCTGATTTTTTTAAAAAGAAAGTACAATTTGCAACCTTTTACTTTGCAAACCGTATGGGTAATAGTGCAAGGCGCTTTTTGCTTTGCTATTGTTTATTTTCTTTTTAAAAGTTCCATTAACTGGATTGGGATTGTAGCACGAACCTTCACGTTTGTGCTGCTTTTTGTAAGTACTGCCTTTTATTTTAAGCTATCGCCTGATATTGAGCCGGTGCTGCAAAGCATCAAAAAAAGACTACGGCTGCGAAACTGAAGCATGTGCCACCGCCATATCATAGTGTCCGGCGCCTATATATCTTTTAGACCAATAGCTGTCATCCAGGTCACTGATCATTACACCTTCAGAGGTGGCTGCATGAACAAACTTATTATTTTGCAAATAAATACCTACGTGCGATACGCCGCCTTGCGTGTTAAAGAAAACGAGATCGCCTTCCTTTAATTCGCTCTTCATAATCTGACGCATAGCCTGGTATTGCTCATGTGCAGTACGTGGCAATAAAATTCCAAAAAGTGTGGTGTATACGGCTCTTACAAATGCAGAACAATCGATACCATTTTTGGTAGTTCCTCCTAAGCGGTAAGGTGTACCATACCATTCATCTATACTCTGGTAAAGCGCAAAGTTTTTAATCAGTTCGATTTCTGTATTGAGAAGCACGCCATATTTAAATTGCAGGCGGGTTACAGTTTCAATAGAGGGAGCGGTATTATCAGAAGCAGCCATTTCAGGCTTGGGAACGGCTATATTGGTAGCATCTTTATTTGAAGGTATTGAGGCAGGAACTTCATCGGAACCAGACTCAAAGTTTACCTCAATATTGTCTATAAATTTAACATCGGATTTTGCAGCAGGTGCAGCATTTAGCTTACCTTTTTGTGCCGAGACCGGATTAAAATAGATCAGTGATGTTGCTATGGCAATAGCCGTGATCGTTTTTTTAGTCATGGGCTTTTGTTTAGGGTTTACTGGAATTAGCGACGAAACTATAAAAAATTTTCCACAAAGTGTATACAGCTCAACGTATAATAACAATCCGTATTGTGTTTGGGGGCTAAATTGCAGTTACTTTCCTGTACCATAAATCATTGAAAGAATTTGAGGAGCAATTATGAAATTTTCACATTTACACGTACACACTCAGTATTCGCTGCTTGACGGAGCCGCCTCTATTGACTCATTATATAAAAAAGCAATTGCGGACGAAATGCCGGCGCTGGCAATAAGCGATCATGGCAATATGTTTGGCGTGTTTGATTTTGTATCGCAGGCATATAAGCATGTAGATGAAAAAGGAAAGCCCAAAGTAAAACCTATTGTAGGTTGCGAATTTTATGTGGCTCTCGACCGTCATCGTAAATCTTTTACCAAAGAAGAAAAAGACCAGCGTTTTCACCAGATATTATTAGCAAAGAATGAGGTGGGTTACCGCAACCTTATTAAACTCACTTCGCTGGGGTACATGGAAGGCTTGTATAGTAAATATCCCCGGGTTGATAAAGAGTTGATTGTAAAATACCACGAAGGATTAATTGCCACTACCTGCTGCCTGGGCGCTATGGTGCCGCAGGCTATTATCCGAAAAAGTGAAGCAGAAGCGGAAGTGGAATTTAAATGGTGGCTGGATCTGTTTGGCGAAGATTATTATGTAGAGTTTCAACGCCACGGCATGGCCGAGCAGGATAAAGTAAATGAAGTGCTGATAAAATTTGCCCGGAAGCACAACGTCAAAATTATTGCATCTAACGATTCGCATTATGTAGATCAAACCGACTTTACTGCGCATGATATATTGCTTTGCATCAATACCGGTGAAAAACTTACTACGCCTGCCCTGCGTGAATTTACCGATGATGATATACTGGTAAAAAATAAACGGTTTGCTTTCCCGAACGACCAGTTTTATTTCAAGAAATCAGAAGAAATGATTTCGGTATTCTCCGATCTGCCGGAAGCAATTGATAATACCAACGAAATAGTAGATAAGGTAGAACTGCTGAATTTAAAAAGAGATATTCTGCTGCCAGCTTTTCCACTTCCGCAGGAGTTTAAAAAACACGATGATAATAACCTGAATCAATGGGAGTTTCTAAAACACCTTACCTA
>JAICHT010000330.1 GCA_025924755.1 Chitinophagaceae bacterium
AGTAAAAAAACGCAGCCAAAGTCCATTTAAATATCTTTTAAATACACATCATCACCCAGATCATACCTCCGGCAATATTGCTTTTAAAGGATTGGTGGAGCATGTAGCCGCACATCAAAATTCACTGGCCAATCAAAAGCGGGTGGCTGAGGCGCAGAATAATGTAGACAAGCAGTTGTTTCCGGATATTACGTTTAACGATGACTGGAAGTTGAAGATGGGCAATGAAAAAATCAAGGCAAGTTATTTTGGCCCGGGCCATACCAACGGCGATGTAATCTATCATTTTGAGGAAGCCAATATAGCGCATGTGGGTGATTTGATGTTCAACAAAAGACATCCATATGTAGACAGAAGTGCCGGTGCTAATATGACGCATTGGATAAAAGATTTGGATAATATTATTGCTAAATCGGACAAGAACACGCTTTTCATTTTTGGGCACTCTCTCAATCCCGGCGAAGAAACTGGTACGGCGCAGGATCTTAAAAAGTTCCAGGATTACTTAGGTAAAGTTTTAGCGTTTGCTGCGCAGGAAATTAAGGCCGGAAAAAGCAAAGAAGAATTTGTGAAAAATACATCCATTCCCGGCGTTACCGGGTGGACCGGCGAAGGCATCGAGCGGCCGCTTACTGCTGCTTATGAAGAGTTGACTTCCGGAGTATAGAATAGTTTAGTAGCAAGAGAAGAGTTTAAGGTTTAAAGTTCATAGTCGGTGCCCGTTAATTTTTAATGCTGCGACGATTATCGGCCAATAACAATAAATGATACTATCATCTGGCAACTGCCGCCTATCATCTATTATCCGACAAATTATCCAACACATAAAAAACAATGGGGCAAAAGCTGGCATTTTTTAAAGTCAGCGCCTGCCTTTTTATAATTACATCTTCGTCGGTATATGGGAAACGAGCACAGTCCGATGGCCGCACTTCATAGATGGTACAAAAATTATCAGCACCTAAAAACGGGCAAGGTGTGCTTTTTACCACAAAATCACCTTCTTCATCTACTTTTAAATAGGTGTCTATCAGTTCGCTTTCTTTTAAGCCCAGGTGTTTGCTGATACGCTTTACATCGGGTGTTTTAAAGCGTGGTGAATAGTTTTTACAGCAAGCGGCACATTGCAGGCAATCGATCTTTTCAAAAGCTTCTTCGTGCAACTGTGGCAATCGCTTCAGCACTTTGTTTTTATCGGCCCGTTGCAGAAACTGCTTAAATTTTTTTTGCTGCTCTTTAGTTGCGGTGGGCTTTGCGTCTGCCATATTGCAAAGAAACGGCATGTAATATTTTGCACAAGGAATAAAATGTTAAGATAAAGCAACGAAAAATAGTATACCCGGCACAGTTACAGATGTCCATAAATTGGCAAATATTCTCACCTTCAACAGGCATATACTCTTAACATCTTCAAAAGAGTACAGCTTATAAAATGTACAAAAAGCGGCCTACCTTTGCGGCTTCTAAATACGTTCCATGAGCCTTTTTGAAACACAAAGTACCGAATTTAGCCGCAGACATATTGGACCCACAGAAGAGGAAACCACCCAAATGTTGAAAACGATTGGTGTAAGCAGCCTTGATGATTTGATTGACAAAACCGTTCCCGCAAGCATCCGCATGCAAGGCGAACTTAACCTGCCTGCTCCGCTGAGCGAATATGAATACCTGCAGCATATTAAAGACATCTCGCTACAGAATAAAGTTTTTAATAATTATATTGGCCAGGGATATTATGATACCATAACGCCCAGTGTTATTTTACGAAATGTATTTGAAAACCCGGGTTGGTATACTCAATATACGCCTTACCAGGCCGAGATTGCACAAGGCCGGCTGGAAAGCCTGCTGAACTTTCAGACGATGGTAAGCGATTTAACCGATCTGCCTATTGCCAATGCATCCTTGCTGGATGAAGGCACTGCCGCCGCAGAAGCGATGACCATGTTTTTTAATATGCTAAATAAATCGGAGCATATTACCCGCCCGAAGTTTTTTGTGGACGAAGAGACTTTCCCGCAAACAAAGGATGTGTTGCTAACCCGTGCCGAACCGGTAGGTATTGAAATCGTTTTTGGCGATTATCGAAATGCGCCAATTGATACTACTTATTTTGGAGCTTTGGTTCAATACCCCAATAACAAAGGTTCCGTAGAAGATTACAGGGAGTTTATACAAAATGTTCATAATGCAGGTGGTTATGTAGCAATGGCTACGGATTTGCTGGCACTTACGTTGCTTACGCCGCCTGGCGAACTGGGTGCGGATGTGGCCTGTGGCTCTTCTCAGCGTTTTGGTGTGCCATTGGGATATGGTGGTCCGCACGCCGCTTTCTTTGCAGTGAAAGACGATTTTAAGCGCAGCCTGCCCGGACGTATCATTGGCGTCAGCATAGATGCTCAGGGTCACCGTGCACTGCGGATGGCGCTGCAAACCCGCGAGCAACATATTAAGCGGGAAAAAGCTACATCTAATATTTGTACCGCGCAGGCATTGCTGGCCAATATGGCTGCGATGTATGCGGTATATCATGGGCCGGAAGGATTGAAAAATATAGCCTTACGAATTACAGCGCTTGCTCATGCGCTATCAGAAGAACTTCAAGCGGCCGGTTATGAATTGGTTTCGAATGCTTTCTTTGACACAGTATGTTTTAAAGTGGGGGATACCGCTCCCATCAGGCAAAAAGCAGAAGCGGTCGGAATCAACTTCCGGTATTTTGATAAGAATCTGGTAGGAATTTCTTTAGACGAAACCACCTCCTATGCGGATGTGCAAAATATATTGTTGCTCCTGAATAAAAAGACTGAGCTAACAAGGGATTTTACTATTGATGAAAGCGAAATATTAAATGCCATTCCGAAAGGCTTGCAACGAACTTCCACTTACATGTTGCACCCGGTTTTTAACAGCCATCACAGCGAAACGAAAATGATGCGCTATATTAAAATGCTGGAAAATAAAGACCTTTCACTCAATACCAGTATGATATCATTGGGCAGTTGCACAATGAAGCTGAATGCCGCTACCGAAATGATACCGCTCAGTTGGGTACACTGGAGCAAAATGCATCCCTTTGCACCAAAAGACCAGGCAGCAGGATACCAGTTTATTGTAAATGAATTAAGCAATTATTTAAGCGAGATCACCGCTTTTGATGCATGCAGTTTACAACCCAATAGCGGTGCCCAGGGCGAGTATGCAGGATTGTTAACCATCAAAGCTTTCCATGAAGCTAATGGTGAAGCCCACCGCAACGTGATGCTGATTCCGATTTCAGCACATGGCACTAACCCGGCGAGTGCAGTAATGGCCGGAATGAAAGTAGTGGTGGTAAAAGCATTGGAGAGTGGCTATATTGATATAGAAGATTTGAAGGCAAAAGCAGCGCAACACGCTGATAATTTAGCCGGCATTATGATCACATATCCAAGTACGTATGGCGTATATGAAGAAACGGTGAAAGATATTACCGCAATTGTGCACAGTCACGGCGGACAGGTATATATGGATGGCGCCAATATGAATGCGCAGGTAGGCTTAACGGCACCCGGTTTAATTGGTGCGGATGTGTGCCATCTGAACCTGCATAAAACCTTTGCTATTCCACATGGTGGCGGTGGCCCCGGCATGGGCCCCATCTGTGTAAAAAAGCATTTAGCACCTTTCCTGCCCGGGCATGTTACGCTGAATGCTGATAGTAAAAT
>JAICHT010000331.1 GCA_025924755.1 Chitinophagaceae bacterium
ATTTGCTCTATTGATGTCGGGCAGTTGTCTTTCCGGATCAATTTCTATAATTTTTATGGTTGATGTGGAAGGATATAAAAAGGTCCACGTACTGTCTCGCTGCCAGATATTTATAGGCAGTTGCATTGTTTCTGATTTGCCATTTTCCTGTGTAATTTTTATATCAACCGGCATTGCTATTTTTTCTTTATTTACCAGGGTGATTAAAGCACCGTTTGAGGGGTTATCTTTTACATACGTTACCGATTGTATAGCCTGATCCAAACTCCAGGTAGTGAAGAACCAGGGTTTAAAAAACCAGTTCAAATCTTCGCCGGATGCATTGTTCATAGCTCTGAAAAAATCGTAAGGCAACGGGTGTTTAAATGCCCAATGCTTAATATACTCATGGAATGCATAATCAAAACGATCCGGACCAATTACAACATTGCGCAGGATATCCAAACCCAAAGCCGTTTTATTATAATATTGTCCATAATCGCGAAGGCCTATAGCTTCTGGCGGCGTCATTAAAGGATCATGGCTGTTTTTGTAAGAACGTAATATAGCCTGCGCTCTTTTACTGGTATCACGGTATTCACCATTATTAAAAACATCAGTTGCATGTTCATTGATAAACGTGTTGAAGCCTTCATCCATCCACATATATTTTCTTTCATTGCTGCCTACTATCATCGGAAACCAGTTGTGCCCGATTTCGTGTGTGATATCACCCCAGAGTGATTTGTTTTTTAAATTGCTTAAGCAAAAAATGATACCGGGATATTCCATTCCCAGCGCTACGCCTGATACACTGGTGGCCGAATTCCATGGATATTCAAAATAAGACTTTGAATATATTTCCATACTGTTTTTTAAATACTCTGTAGAACGACCCCACGAGTCTTTGCCTGAACTTTCAACCGGGTAGGCAGACATAGCGATACCTTTTCTGCCCGAAGGGAAATTTACTTTTGCAGCATCCCATATAAATGCTTTAGAAGCTGCCCACGAGACATCGCGGCTATTAGTCATTTTAAAATGCCAGGTTAAGCTTCCTTTAAACGGATGCGTAGCGGGAAGGCTCACTTCTTCGGGTTTAATAATCATAACCGTACTATCGCTGTAGCGGGCTTGTGCCAGCCGCTTTTGCTGCGTGGCCGTAAGCACCTGTTTGGCATTTTGCAAATCGCCGGAGCCTACCACCAGCATATTGGCTGGAGCAGTAATGTAGTAATCGAAATTGCCATAGTCTAGAAAGAATTCACCTAAACCCATATACGGTAAGGTATTCCATCCTTCTACATCGTCGTACACGCACATGCGGGGATACCATTGTGCAATTTCATAAACATATCCTTCTTTAAAAAGTTTGCGGCCCATACGGTCAGCGCCATAGAACGGGATAGAAAAATTGTACTTCACCTTTACCTGTATTTTATCGCCCTTGCCGGCCATTGGTGCATGCAAACGCAACTGCATGCGGGCATCGCTTATAATGGGGTCAACTTTATACGTTTGATTTTTATAGGTAACCGCTACCAATTGAATATGATATCCACCACGACTGAATCCTCTTACATCAAAACGGTCGCCGGAAGTAGGTGTGGTAGCAGCCCCTCGTGAGGAAGGCTCAAAAAGATTTTGATCGAGTTGCAACCATAGAAAATCCAGGTTGTCGGGACTGTTATTAGTATATGATATCGTTACTTCACCGGATATCGTAGTGTCTTGTGCGGCTTCATTCAGGATTGCTTTTATTTGATAGTCAGCACGGTTCTGCCAGTAATGCGGTCCCGGCTTTCCGCTTGCCGAACGCGTATCGCCACCGGTAACCGGCCACGTAATGGGGCCAAATACATCCTGGTGATTATACTGAATAGAGTCATTTACGGTTTGGGCTGATACTTTTGCGGTAGTGAAAAATAAACTTGCAGCAAAAAATAAAAAAGCGAATTTGAAATAAGACATTTTAATAAATTGAAAAATATATGAACCCTGATAGCGATTAATTGCGCGTCAATCAGCAGGGTTTTAGGGGCGCAAAGATAAGAGAAACCTCTTGGTAATAAGTTAAGGAAGGCTTATTGATTTGCAGGAGGCTCTTTACTATCAGGTATTCAAACAAATTTCAAATAGTTCTTAATTGTCGATAACAAAAGATGCTATGGTATAAATTCTGGAACGTAATAAAATTCTCTTCTGAAAGAATTATCTTGGAGTCCAAAGTCAATTTGTACGAAATCCTTTATCTTAAAACTTTTACATGGCGTTGAGCAGAATATGGTCGGCTTTTATACTAATTGCTATAGTAGTGGCTGCTTTTAAATGGTTGTTTTCCAGCGATGCTGCTATATTCAGCCGCATGGTTACTGGCAAGTCGGACGATGCTTATGATTCGGTTTATTACCAAATGATTGGAAAGCCGCAAAAAAGCAATATGCCGGCGGCAGACTTTTCAAAATACCTAAGTGGATATGGTTATATGCCTGCTGATTCTTTGCACCCGGCCAGTGTTATTATAACCGATTTTCCTACTATGGATTCCGCCGTTGCTTTTAAAAATAACCATCCGTCTCTTCCGGTTTTTTCCTATACATCTATTCAAAAACGTCTGGTAAAAAAAGCGGATGGTATTATTGAAACCTGTAAAAGCGCTGTCAATATCAGCATTGGATTGATTGGCATCATGGCGTTATTTATGGGTTTTATGAGCATTGCAGAAAGGGCAGGAGGTATACGGTTATTATCCCGCATTATCGGTCCTTTTTTTTCAAAACTTTTTCCGGAATTGCCCAAAGGCCATCCGGCTATGGGACATATGGTGCTTAATTTTTCTGCTAATTTATTAGGCCTGGATAATGCTGCTACGCCTTTTGGTATCAAAGCCATGGAAAGTTTGCAGGAAATTAATCCCAATAAAGAAGTAGCTTCTAATGCACAGATTATGTTTTTGTGCCTGCATGCTGCTGGCTTCAACCTGATTCCCGTAAGTGTTATTGCGGTTAGAGCCGCTATGAAATCTGCAAACCCGACGGACATTTTTGTTCCGTGTATGATCACCACTTTTGTAGCCACTATAGCAGCTATGACGGTCGTTTCGTTTAAGCAAAAGATTAATTTATTACAGCCTGTGGTACTAGCGTGGGTAGCAGGTTTTTCAGCATTGCTTGTTTTGCTTGTTGTGTATCTTACTTCATTGGATGCACAGTCTGTTCAAACCTTTTCGAATGTGTTGAGCAACGGATTAATTCTGTTTATTTTTTTGGTGATTATAGTGGGAGCGGTTTATAAAAAGATCGATGTGTTCGACGCTTTTATAGATGGGGCGAAAGGTGGGTTTGAAACGGCTGTACGCATTATTCCTTACCTGGTTGGTATGCTAGCCGCTGTCAGCCTGCTGCGAACCAGTGGTGCATTTGACACGGTCATTAACGGGGTTAAATCTTTGTTTGCTGCTTTAGGAACGGATACCCGTTTTGTAGATGGATTGCCAACAGCATTGATCCGGCCTTTAAGCGGAGGGGGTGCTCGAGGAATGATGATTGATACCATTAAAAATTTCGGACCCGATAGCTTTGCAGGTCGCCTATCCAGTATTTTGCAAGGTTCATCGGATACTACTTTTTACGTAATTGCCGTGTACTTTGGAGCCGTGTCTATCAAAAATACGCGGTATGCGATAAGCTGTATGCTGCTGGCCGACCTGGTTGGCA
>JAICHT010000332.1 GCA_025924755.1 Chitinophagaceae bacterium
GGTGGTAAAATTTCTGGTGCAGGCGGTGGCGGTTTTATGATATTTTATTGCCCGGCCAATACCAAGTATAATGTGATTAAAAGCCTCGAAAATTTTGGAGGCAGGCACCGCAATTACCAATTTGTAGAACATGGTTTAAAAACATGGTGCATTTAAATAAACGAATTAAAGATTACCTTATGAATAAGATTAATGATATTATCGCATCGTCTATTGCAGTAAAACAAAAGTTATTGCAGGATGAAGAAATGTTACAAACCATACAAAAAGTGGTTGATGTATTAATAACCGCTTTGAAGAAAGGCAACCGCATTTATTTCTGTGGCAACGGCGGCAGTGCAGCCGATGCACAGCACCTGGCAGCAGAGTTTTCGGGCCGGTTTTATATAGACCGGAAAGCCTTGCCTGCTGAAGCGTTGCATTGCAATACCTCCTACTTAACTGCTGTGGCTAATGATTATAGTTATGATGTGGTATATGCCCGGCTCATTGAAGGCATTGCGCAGGAAGGCGATGTAGTAGTAGGCTTGTCAACTTCTGGCAATTCGGGCAATATTGTGAAAGCATTTGAAGCGGCAAAAGCAAAAAAAGTTACCACGGTTGGATTTACCGGCTTGGGTGGCGGTGTTATGAAATCGGTAAGCGATTACTTAATTAATGTACCATCAAACGATACGCCCCGCATACAGGAAAGCCATATTTTAGTGGGACATATTATTTGCCAGTTGGTAGAAGAAGGCTATTTTACTCCGGCCGTTTAAGAAGGATGAAAAGTATGGATATAAATGATCGTGTAGAAATAGATACTGCTATTGTTTTAGCGGGAGGTTTTGGAACACGCCTCCGCAGTGCGGTGCCGGATTTACCAAAATGTATGGCTCCGGTGGCTGGCCGGCCTTTTATTACCTATGTAATAGATTATTTGCGTATGCAGGGCATCCAAAAATTTATTTTTTCGTTAGGTTATAAACACGAGGTTATCGAAGCGTTCCTGACCGATCAGTATCCTACTTTAGCGTATCAATCTGTTATTGAGGAAGAACCATTGGGAACGGGCGGCGCTATTAAATTGGCCTGCAGTAAATGTCCAGATGAAAATGTATTAATAGTAAATGGCGATACACTTTTCAAAATCCAGCTGAAAGAACTTGCTGCTATTCATATTAAAAGAAAAGCGGAATGCACTTTAGCCCTAAAACCGCTTAACAACTTTGACCGCTATGGCGTGGTGAGCATTGATGAAAATAATAAGATCACTTCTTTCCACGAGAAAAAATTTTATACCAGCGGGCTCATTAACGGTGGGGTGTATATTTTAAATAAAGAAGCCTTTTTAAAACATGGGCTTGCCGATAAGTTTTCATTTGAAAAAGAGTACCTGGAAACGTATTACCCATCGGGCAGTATATACGGCGGTGTGCAGGAAGGTTATTTTATTGATATCGGCATTCCGCAAGATTTTGAACAAGCGCAAGCAGACTTTGCAAGGTCCATATTGGATTATCGCCATATTGATAAAAGCTGGACGTTATTTTTAGACCGTGATGGTGTGGTAAATGAAGAAAAAGCGGAAAATTATATATTGAATTGGACCGAATTTATATTTAATAAAGGAGTGTTGAATGCCTTTAAAATCTTAAGTAATACGTTTGGCCGCATTGTATTAGTAAGTAATCAACGGGGCATCGGCAAAGGCTTAATGACAGAAAATGACCTTCACGACATTCATAAAGAAATGGTAAAAGAAGTGCATGCTGCCGGTGGTCATATTGATAAAATTTACTACAGCACGCATATGGATAATAAGCACGGCAGCCGGAAGCCGAATCCAGGTATGGCATTGCAGGCGCTGAAGGATTTTCCTGACATGGACCTTTCTAAGGCAGTGATGGTGGGCAATAAGCCGAGTGATATGCGTTTTGGCCGCTCAGCCGGAATGTTCACCGTTTTCCTTACGACTACTAATCCGGAGCAGCCTTTCCCGCATCCTGATATTGATCTTCGTTTTTCTTCCCTACTTCAATTTGCCGAGGTGCTGCAACATTAGGATAATATTTGAAATTTATTATCGTTCTTAGCATCAAAAGCAACAGTATTATCATTGAAAAATCCATTCATATACCTTTTAGGATTTTGCCTTATTTTTTCCATCACGTTACAAGCGCAAAAGATTTCGCCGTCCGATTTTAAATTACTTCATCAAAAAGAAGACTCTTTAAAGAGGTTGGCTAAAAATCTATATGTAGATAGTCTTACAGCCCAGCGTATGCGGTCCGACAGCACGTTTATCCGCACGCTTGTAAGAAGTTTGCAAATAAAAAATTCCTTTTATTATCCGTTCGATTCCGTTCAGGGCATCTCTAAGTTGTATGCACCAGACAGCACTTTCCGGATTTTTACCTGGTCGTTAGCCATAGATGATTACTATACCAGGCAACGGGGTGCGATTCAATACAGAACTCCGGATGGTTCTTTGAAGTTAACTCCACTACGCGATTTTTCGGAGTTTACCCCAAAGCCGCTGGATTCGGTACGTACAAAAGATAATTGGATTGGTGCTGTGTATTATAAAATCATCAAAACACAATACAACGGCAAGAATTATTATACCCTGTTTGGCTATGATGCCAACAGTGTACGAAGCAATAAAAAATGGATAGAAGTGTTGCATTTCAATGACCGGAATCAGCCCATATTCGGAGGCCCGCTGTTTAGTTTTGCTAACGATTCTACCAAGAGAGAAACCCAATACCGGTATGACCTGGAATATAAAAAAGAAGCCAGCACCGTGATACAATATGACCCGGATCTGAACATGATTATTTTTGACCATTTAATTCCGGAGAATGATGATTATGCAGACAAAACCACATATATACCCGACGGCGATTATGAAGGTTTTAAATGGCAGGGCGGCAAATGGGTGCATGTAGATAAAGTGTTTGATTATAAACTGAAAGATGGAGAGTTTCCCGTTCCAGACCCTATACGTGATGCCCAGGGAAATAACAACGAACAAAAATTGAAAGAACAATCCGAAAAAAATAAAATAAAAAAGGGCAATCATTAGCGCCGGCGCCTGCTTGCATACTTACCTTAGCAGCAGCTATTATGGAAAAAACCAAAACAGTTATTCAGCCTCCCTCCCGCTTATCATTTGGTTTTAAAGAATTGTGGCACTACCGCGAACTTTTTTATTTTTTTACCTGGCGGGATATTAAAGTAAAATATAAACAAACTTACCTGGGAATAGCCTGGGCTTTATTACAGCCACTGGGTTTAATGTTGCTTTTTACATTTGTATTTGCAAAAAATTTTAAAATACATACCGGCCATATCCGTTACGAGTTGTTTGTATTATCCGGATTGATTGTTTGGAATTTGTTTCAGTCTTCCGTTGCCAACGCATCCGATAGTATGATCCAGCAAGCCAATATCATCAAAAAAATTTACTTCCCGCGGATCATCATCCCTTGTTCTGCAATACTGGCAGCTTTGTTTGATTTCAGTATCGCCTTTATTATATTCCTTTTTTTTTGCCTTATATTAAAACAACCCATAAGTTGGGCCAGTATTATTCTTTACCCGGCCGCTATTTTTTTGAATATAAATTAGGCTTTTTGTATTTGAAAATTTAAAACCGCGTTGTAATTGTATTTTATAGA
>JAICHT010000333.1 GCA_025924755.1 Chitinophagaceae bacterium
AAAACATTTAACCTGGATGCCATGAGCATCAACTATGAAGTGCTTGGAATGTCTACCGGAAAGGCCAATAGTTTTGCCCGGCAGGTAGATGGGGATTGCGGCTGGGTAAAAACACCACAGCAAAGTGCCCATGCCACTAATAATACCGGCAGCAAAGCTTCTGCTACCTACGATCTGACACTTTTACAAACTACCGAATGCAATACCGGCGGCAGCATTTCCATCAAAGTAAACGCATCAAACTATTCTACCATTTTCCCGATGGATTATACATTAGCTTACGATGTAGATAAAAATTTTATTTTCGATTTTAGCGATCAATATACCTATGGTACCGATAATACCGCCCCTACGGTAGATGTAAAGAATTTAATAGCAGGCCGGTATAATATTACGGTGGCTTCGGTACTGGGGTGCGACCTTCATACATTTCCGTTTACCATTTTAAGCTGCTTTGGCACACTGCCCGTACAATTGTTATCCTTTAATGCCCGCCGCTTTTCTGATAACTCTTATATGCTTACCTGGCAGACCAATGCGGCAACAGACATCGTTAAAGTTGTTTTAGAACAAAGTAACGACGGTGGTTCGTTTACTTATACTACCGCCTTTGAATCAGATAAGGCCTTGAAAAAATACAGTTATGCGTTAAGCAACCCTGCTAAATTTTACAGGCTGGTTTTATATAGTAAAGATGGCAAAGCCATCCTGTCGCCGGTTTTAAATTTAAATACCGATAACACCATTCAGGTTAATAAAATTTGGCCCAATCCTGCCCGCAACAAACTGGTTTTAGACGTGTGGGTACCTACAAATCAAATACTGTCATATACTATTTATACACTACAAAGTTCGATAGCCGCACAGGGAAAACTAAACGCCGCTACAGGTAATAATGAACTGCCGCTTTCTATTGAAAATTTGCCGGCAGGCATTTACCAGCTTGTAGTTACCTTTTCGCAAAGCATGACACAACCAATCGTATTCCGATTTGTTAAGCAATAAGTAAATAGCACTTCGTTACTAAAAGGAGCGTTATTTTTACATCTTAATTTATTCGCATGCAAATAACTCCCGGCGCTTTGCTTGAAACCATTAATTCACCCGACGACCTGAAAAAAGTTCCGAAGGAAATCCTGTACCAGGTGTGCGATGAATTGCGCCAATATATTGTAGATGTGGTAAGCGTGCACGGCGGCCATTTTGCAGCGAGTTTGGGCGTAGTGGAGCTATCGGTTGCGCTTCATTATGTATACAATACGCCTTACGATCAACTGGTATGGGATGTGGGCCACCAGGCATATGGCCATAAAATATTAACCGGCCGTAAAGATAATTTTGCCACTAACCGCAAATACGGCGGCCTGAGTGGTTTTCCTAAACGTTCAGAAAGCGAGTACGATACCTTTGGCGTAGGCCACTCCTCTACTTCTATTTCAGCGGCATTGGGTATGGCGATGGCTGCCAAATACAAAGGCGAAACCGACCGGAAAGCCATTGCGGTGATAGGTGATGGCGCTATGACAGCGGGACTTGCTTTTGAAGGCCTGAACCATGCCGGTGTTTCGGATGCCGATATATTGATTATCCTGAATGACAACTGCATGAGCATTGACCCCAATGTGGGTGCGCTGAAAGAATACCTTACTGATATTACTACTTCTCATACCTATAATAAATTCCGGGACGATTTATGGAAGCTGCTGGGCAAATTGCCTGTGGGTAAAACTTTTACACGTGATATGGCCAGCAAGCTCGACTCCAGTATTAAAGGGCTGCTAACGAGGAGCAGCAATTTATTTGAAGCGTTGAACATCCGGTATTTTGGCCCTATTGACGGACACAATATTACCAAACTGGTAGATACCTTATCCGATTTACGCAGTATACCCGGCCCCAAATTACTGCACATTCTTACGGTAAAAGGCAAGGGCTATTCGCTGGCAGAAAAAGATCAAACCAAATGGCATGCACCGGGATTGTTTGATAAAATAACCGGCGAAATTTATAAGAAGAAATTCGACCTGCCGCAGCCTCCCAAATACCAGGATGTTTTTGGCTATAGCATTATTGAACTGGCCGAAAAAAATGAAAAGATATTAGCAATTACCCCGGCTATGCCCAGCGGTTCTTCTTTAAAATATATGATGGAGCAAATGCCCAACCGCGCCTTTGATGTGGGCATTTGCGAGCAGCATGCCGTAACCTTAAGTGCCGGTATGGCCACGCAGGGCATGAAGGTGTTCTGCAATATTTATTCTTCTTTTATGCAGCGGGCTTACGACCAGGTGGTGCATGATGTAGCCATACAAAAATTGCCGGTTGTCTTTTGCCTCGACCGTGCCGGTTTAGTAGGCGAAGACGGACCAACCCATCACGGCGCTTATGATATCGCTTACTTCCGTTGCATTCCCAATATGATCATCAGCGCTCCTATGAACGAAGCAGAACTGCGCAACCTGATGTACACGGCTCAACTGGATAGCACCCATCTTCCATTTGTAATTCGCTACCCGCGTGGCGAAGGTGTGATGCCGGAATGGAAAAAACCGTTTGAAGAAATCACAATTGGCAAGGGAAGGAGACTTCGCACAGGAAAAGATATTGCTATATTATCATTAGGTCATCCGGGAAATTTTGCAGCCGCCGCCATCAGGGATTTAAGAGCCGAAAGTATTACCCCGGCACACTATGATATGCGGTTTGCCAAACCACTAGATGAAGCATTATTACACGAAGCCTTACAGCAATATGATAAGATAATAACAGTAGAAGACGGAACGGTAGTAGGCGGCTTTGGCAGTGCGGTGGCGGAGTTTATGACGACACATCATTACACCAATGAATTGCGGATATTAGGCATACCAGACCGCATTGTAGAGCACGGCACACTAAAAGAACTGTACCGGGAATGCGGCTATGATGCACCGGCTATAGCTGACGCGGTGAGGGAAATGCTGCACCACCAGGTAGCTGTCAGCAATATGCTATAGTAAGGTTTGTACTAAGCTATATTACTACTATATAGCTCCTGTTGTGTCACTCTCTTGTGCTGCAATAATACTATGGAGCGAGTTGGATTGACGACACCGTTAATCTAAAAAAGCGAATACGAAGTCCTTAAAAATAAATATCTTGTAAGTGCTTGGAAAAATGGAGAAGGTCGTCTATTATTGTGTTAGCGGGTATTGTATAACGACACGACGTTGAAAATTGTAACTTGGAATTGTAACGGAGCATTTAGAAAGAAGTTTGACAAAATATCAGATTTCAATGCAGACCTTTATATAATTCAAGAATGTGAAAATCCTGCCGAATCTGGACACATAGATTACATTCAATGGGCTAACAATTATCTCTGGATTGGCGACACCCAAAATAAAGGGCTAGGCATTTTTGCAAGATCAGACATTAAACTCGAAAAATTAGACTGGACAAACCAATTCAAAGACCACTTTGTAAAACACTTTTTACCGTGTAAAATAAGTCAAGACTTTGACTTGCTTGCAGTCTGGACTCATCGAAACAATTCACCAAATTTTGGTTATATAGGACAACTTTGGAAATACATACAAATTAACAAGGACAAATTAATCGGGACATTAATCGCTGG
>JAICHT010000334.1 GCA_025924755.1 Chitinophagaceae bacterium
CCCATATCCAGATGATGGATAGCTGCATATTTTTTAGGAAGCAACTGATCGGCACCTCTGATATAGGAATTGTTTAACTCCATGAATAAGTTCTGGTAATTAAACTTCCAGATGCGGGTGTTCAGTTTCAGAAATAAAGCACTGTTCGAAAAATCACTCAAAAACAAACTGCGGTAACCATTGCCAATAAAGTTTTTATCATACCCAAAATTGACATCAATATACTTAGTTACATTAAAACTAAAATAACCGCGGGCATCAAAATAATCGTAGCCCGAACCTTTAAAACTTTTGTAATAACCTTCGCCTGGCACTGCCTGGTGCGCAGTCACCCATTGCTGCACATATAGGGGATCTCGCTCCTGGTTGTCGGTCAAGTAGGCAAAGAAGCCGATTTTATTGGCAATGCGGCCGCGCAGCGATATACCTCTTGTATTTAAAAATAAACTGGAGCCGTAATTCTTTTCTTTACCAACCATAAACTGCACCACAGGGTTTACTGCTAAGAAAAAATCAGGCATATTTACCTGGTATAAAATTGCAGGGTTTTGGTAAAAAGCTTTCCATATGTGTTTTTTGCTATTGAATTTTTCTGTAGACCATTCGGGGCTGCCCATTAAAGCAGATTGCGCATTGTACAAATCTACTTTGGATAGCTTTACGCCCACTTCATCTATTTTATGTTGTTCAGAATCCAATGTGGGCGGCACTTCTCCAACACTCTCTATAAATTTTCCGGCTTTGTAGTATTTTTCTATCACCGGTATCATTTGTTTGCGGCTATAGGGCCTGGTAGCCGAAAAATTGAGTACGGAATCGGTTCCTGCTTTTATTTCCAGCCGTTCTATTAAAATATTTTCTTTAGCACCTTCCGGAAAGTAAGTAGTTTGTGAAAAAGCAGCGGCCGGAAGTATAAAAATCAAAAGGCTTGCAAGGGTTTGTTTAAATTGCATGTAGCTCCATTTAGCTGAATCAAATTATGCAAAAATACCTGATAAAGAGCATCAATGTTATTAATGAAGGAACCATCTTTACCGCCGATATTTTATTGAGCAACGGTAGAATAGAAAAAATTGCACCAAGTATTTCTGTAACAACTGATGTGACAGAAATAAACGGCGAAGGAAAATATTTACTGCCCGGCGCTATTGACGACCAGGTGCATTTTAGAGAACCGGGTTTAACCTATAAAGCTACTATTTATACTGAAGCCAAGGCGGCCATAGCAGGCGGCGTTACTTCTTTTATGGAAATGCCCAATACGCAGCCACCGGCTTTTACGCAGCAGTTGCTGGAAGATAAATATGATATAGCTGCACAAACATCGCTGGCCAATTATTCGTTTTATATGGGCACGTCTAATGATAATACGGAGGAAGTGCTGAAGACGAATGATAAGAAACAAGACGTTTGTGGTATTAAGATTTTCATGGGTTCTTCCACCGGAAATTTGCTGGTAGATAATTACCTGACGCTGGGAAGAATTTTTAGTGAGAGCGAATTGCTTATTGCTACGCATTGCGAAGAAGAAGCGATCATCAAACAAAACCTGGCCGAACTTAAAAATATTAAACCGGTACTAACCGCGTCCGATCATCCCATTATCCGTAACGAAGATGCTTGCTTTGAATCGTCGTTCAAGGCGGTACAACTGGCAAAAAAATACAATACCCGGCTACATATCCTGCATATCAGCACCGAAAAAGAATTGCAATTATTTACCAATATGCTGCCGCTAAAAGATAAACGGATTACAGCAGAAGTATGTGTGCATCATTTGCATTTCACCAGCAACGATTACGATAAGTTGGGCAATTTAATTAAGTGCAACCCGGCTATAAAAGCGCCGCATCACAAAGAAGCGTTGTGGCCAGCCTTGCTGGACGACCGGCTGGATGTGATTGCTACCGACCATGCGCCGCATACCTGGCAGGAGAAACAGGAGCCATATGAAAAAGCGCATGCCGGCATACCATTAGTGCAGCATTCGTTGTTGTTGATGCTGTATTATTATCAGCAGAAAAAAATTTCTCTGGAAAAAATTGTTCAAAAAATGAGTCATGCCGTAGCTGATTGTTTTGGCATCAAAGACCGGGGCTATATCCGTGAAGGATATTATGCTGATATGGTGATAGTAGATTTGAATGAAACTACTACGGTTCAAAAAAACAATATCCTGTATAAGTGTGGCTGGAGCCCGTTTGAAGGAATGCAATTTCCGGCCGTTATCACCCACACTTTTGTAAACGGGAACCTGGTTTATGGAAATGGAGTATGGGATGAATCTGTAAAAGGAAAAAGATTATTTTTTGACAGGTAATTTTTTTGAATAAAATTGGTAGTTGCACCAACCATGCCGCTAGCTATATGTTTTATAAAATAGGATAATTAGGTAACCGGCAGTGGTGCTACTATAAAGCTTTTGTTGTTGCGTCGCACACTTGTACTATATATTAGGAAGGAACAGATTACATCACACCTTTATAAAAAGAAAACATTAAAATTCTCCTTTCGGGAGCTCCTATGCAGATAGATAAAATAACTTTTAACGACATCTCCATTTTTCATGCAGAAGAAGAATTTTCCATCTTCAACCGGCTGAACTTTACCCGTACAGCCGGAGGTAAGGAATGGCTGAGGCGTTTTTTTCTGGATCCGCATAGTGATATGAAACGGATTCTGGGCGTGCAGAATATCTTAAAAACATTGCTCAGTCGTTTGGAGGAATGGCCTGCCGAAATAACCAACGGCACCATCATAATGATGGAAAAATTTATGGAATATAACCTTGATCCGGTTTCAAAAAACTTAAATCCCGTTAATACACTTAATTATAAAATATTTCATTCGGCCGATTACTCGATGGTGAAGTATTCGGTAAAACATTTCGCCGATTTCTTCCGCGGCTTAAAAAAACTCTCCTTACTCTTTGCATCTACCGAACTGCCGGCCCAGCTTAGCTTTTATACTAATAGAATCACGAAGCTATTGGCAGAAGAACCGCTGCAAAACCTTTCCAATATTTCTGCCGATACAAAGCTGAGTACGAAGCAAAATTTATTTTATGCCTATCACCTGCGGGCAAATTATAAAAACAACGTGCTGGAATTGATAGACATTTTCAGCCGCTTTGATGCGTGGTATTCGATGGCGATGGCTGTTAAAACTTACAGCCTTCATTTTCCGGAGTTTATTGACAGCCATCATCCTTATATCAAAGCCGAAGGGTTATATCATATCTTGCTGGAGCATCCGATGCCGTATGATTTAATTATGCATCCCGATCAGAACTTTTTGTTTTTAACAGGTGCTAATATGGCCGGGAAAAGTACATTTATCAAATCGGTAGGCGCTGCGGTTTTCCTGGCGCATATCGGGTTGGGCGTACCTGCTAATAATATGCAGCTCGCTTTTTTTGATGGCTTGCTTAGCAATATCAATGTGGCCGATAATATTTCCAGAGGAGAAAGTTATTTTTTTAATGAAGTGCAGCGGATTAAAAATACTATCCTCAAAATAAACGATGGAAAGAAATGGCTGGTATTGATAGATGAATTGTTTAAAGGCACCAATGTACAGGATGCCATGAAGTGCTCGCTAACCGTGATTA
>JAICHT010000335.1 GCA_025924755.1 Chitinophagaceae bacterium
CGTACTATAATCAAGTAGCAATGCTGTTTTATAATCATTAAAACAACGTTCGAGATTAGCAAGTGGTAATTGCAGTTTATTTCTAATAGCATTTCTAAAAATGTCTTTATATTCAAAGTCATCCGGTAGCAATTTGAACTGTTCATCAATAATTTTCACAAGAGAGAACAAGAGGTCGAATAAAAACTTAAAGGACTGTTTTGCCTCTGCATCATTTGCAGCGAGCTTTATTCGTTTGAAGAGCCGTTTTTTATAATCCGATACCTGTTGCATATCCATATGGGCAAGTGTAGCCAGTGTAACGCTTACATCCATACGCATTATATCCTGCCAATCACCTTGCAAAAGATTATTTTCATCATAAAAGTTCAGGTATGCAGCATATCTTTTTGCAAACAGGATAATATCCGCTGCGTCCCGTTCATCTACCTTGGCAAAATTGGTGGATAGTGCAGCGAGTACCCTGTTCAGAAGGCTGGTGCCCTCTCGTGTCAATGGATTTTTTTCAGTACACGGCATAATAGCTTTCTATAATTATTTTATTTCTGTACTTTCTGTTTTATAAAACGGGTATACAAAATTGTATCTCGAATTGGTGGATCGCACTGTGTAATCAATTGTAATCAGTATCCGGCCATCCAGTTCATTCGTATCATCCAATTCTATTTTGTTTACGTCAATTCGCGGCTCATAATACAATATGGCTGTTGAGATCAAATCTTTGATATAGGTTTTAAAAGTGGTAGTAAGCGGTTCAAATACCAATTCATCCAGGTTACATCCATAATCCTGTCGCATAACCCTTTCGCCCTGGCGGGTAGATAGAAGTATCTCAAGGCTGCTTTGAATATCAGCTTCATCACTTAGCATACCCACTTGCTCAAAGGTTTTGCTGAATGTAGGCGGAAACCCCCAACCTGTTCCAAGAAATGATTTTGTTAGTTCCATAATTATCCTCCTATTAGTACCGTTTGGCAGCCTAATACAATAACACCTCCGTGCGCTGTCACATCACCCATCCTTGCTGCCGGCATGCCACCTATAAGTACCGTTACTGATCCCAAAACGATTGAATCCGGCGGACCTACGCAGGTACACAAATCACCTACACGTGCAGCCGGTAAATTTCCAATCAATACAGTAGGACAACCTGCTGGTAATATGGGGCCACCCACATGCGGCACTACACCATTCACCATTGGACAAACATGCATATCGCTTACTCTTGCTGCAAAAGACATCGGCTGTATTTTTTAGTTTTATATCATCAATTAATTTTTACCAGCGATCCTTTTATTTCTGTGACACCGCTACTGCTAACGCTGGTGCTTCCCGATCCTTCCACACTCAAGGCGCCATCTGCTTTTAATGATAGCTGCGGAGCCGAAATAGAAATGGAGCTGCCTGCTTTAATGGTCAGATCTTTAACCGATTCGATTGATATGCCACCCTGATCTATTACCATTTTATTGCCATCACCATCTTTGATAGTAATACTTTTACTATCATCATTCATTTCAAATATTCTGCTGCCTGGTGTTTCTATATGAATACTTTTTTTATCATCATTAAAAATTAATTTTATTCCAGACCGTGATACATATCCTTTTTCAGGATTAGCGGAATCCGGTTCGAGTGGTGCTGGTTTGGCACTGCTATGCAGCATACCAAGAATCACTGGGTTATTGGGATTGTCGTTCATGAATCCTACAACTACTTCATCATTAAGTTCGGGCCGGAAAAAAGTGCCGCGGCTATCCCCCGCATCCAGCGTGGCTACCCTGGCATAAATACCATCATCTCCTTCGTTCACTAATGGGAAACGTATTTTTACACGGTACTGACCACTGGGGTCGGTAATGCCTGTTACGATACCTGTTTGCAACCCCTGTAATGAAGAAGTGTGGCCGGTATTTGATGCCGCATGACCCGGATTAACTTGTTCAGAAAAAAATTGTTCGTTCCATCCCAGCGTTGCTTCAGTTACCCAGTCGCCATCGGAATACTCGTGATGAATAGCAGAAACAAAAGCTTTTCCATTAAAGTTTTTGCCAACACCTTTTAGCGTAATAAAATCTCCTGGCTGCGCTGTATTAATTCCCTGGTATTTTACTTTGGCTTTTATTTTAGAAAGGTCTTGCCGTAATTTTTTGGCATTGGCAATTGCCTGTGTTTCCTGCTGGCTCAATGTAGCAGCCGTTCGCATTTCAAGTGGTTGATCCGTAACGGAGGCCAGCTTATCTCTACTAAGGTCTCCTTCTTCCGGAGCTTTTGAATCTTCGCTTTCTGTAGATAGTACTTTTTGATTTTCAAAATCCCAACTCAATGTTTTTACGGTTGACGTTTGGGTTCTTGCATCCATATCGGCATGAAACTCCAGGATATCAGCTCCATACGTAAGCTCCAGTTTTGCATCCTCCTGCATGTTTGGCCTTTTTATAGTAACTGCTCCATTATTGATTACACAGATCATTCCGTTACTATCAATCCGGCTGATCATATAGTCCCAGTCGGTTATATTTGATTGCAGTAGTTGTTCGTGCTTTGTATTAATGGACTCTACATTTGTATTCGTGATATTATGGCCATCCAATAAATTGCTGGCAACATCACTATCGGCAATATCATTGTAATGGCGGTTACCTTTATTGATGGTCATTTTGATGGTCTCGTCTTTACATTCAATGTTTAATTCCGAGCAATTGTTATCAATCTTGTGCGTGTTAGTAATGATGATTCCTTTAAAAACCGTATCATTTTCGTTGTGATATCCCAGGCGGATTTCTATTTTTTTACCTGGTAAAAAATCCCCGTCGTCACTGATCTCAAAATCTTCTTTATTAGTTTCTCCATCCAGTATAATAAGGGTAGCAGAAGGAATTTTATTGATTTCAGAATGCAGGGAGATATTGGTTAATTGGTATTTTCGGGGAATTGCATTTCCATCCACCAGTACAGTAGTGCTTATTACATCCGGGTTATGAACTGTTGGTATGATTCGCGTTGCTACAGCCATATACTATAATGCTTCTTCAGTTGGTGGAAAAAATAATTTTGAACCCGTTTTTATATTTCTGAATCCATCAAGCTTATTGAATTCGGCTACGTCTATATAATACCTCTTGTCGTTATAAATTTTTTTGGTCATCAAGGGTAAACGATCTGTGGCCGTAACTTTTCGCTCATGTGTAATATCCGGGCTCATGGCGTTTTCCAGCGCTACGCGAAGGTTCTCCTCAATAGTTCCCTTAAAGGCGCATTTTGCAACCGCTCTCACCGGCGATCCGTCCGGCCGGAATAATTTAAATTCAATATCCATTGAGGTAAGTACGCCCTTAAATAATAAAGTGCCCCAGTGAATTTTTAAATAGTAGGGGCGATGAATAGAACCCTGGTATTGGAGTAACTGATGCCGGAAAGCATCCAACTGATCTGCTACGGGTATTGATGATGTGATTGCATTATTGAGAACCCCTGTTCCATCAAACAGGAAGTCAAAATTGAATTCCTGAGGCGGTATTTTATTAAACTTTAATGCGACACCGGAGGTGCCCGGAGCCTGTGTTTCGCAGAACTC
>JAICHT010000336.1 GCA_025924755.1 Chitinophagaceae bacterium
GCTTCCGGCTTGGCTTTAAAGGCAAAACCCATCCCCAATATATACCCCATCGCTTCCTTTAAGGCATCGTTGCTTTTAAAGTTGGGATTGGTATTAATATCGGCATGCACTTCCATATCAATATGGTATAAAGTAAAAAGATTGCACAACTCATATGCAATCTCTATACTCCGGGCTACTTCTACCAGCATCCGCTCTTTAATGGAAAAGCGTTGCCGGGTTCGTTCGTTCTGTATAAACATAAACCCGCCGTGACCTTCCCGCAAAAAAACAATTACGGTAGCAAATTCGGTTTCCAGCCCTTTTACCTGCGAGTCGGTACCGATGCAAACCTTTAACCGGTAGCCCAGTTCCGTTTCGCGTTTAATGGTGTTTTCTACTGCCTGATAAATTGGGAGATCGAGCAGGTCTCCGTTGAATTTTCTCCAGCGCATAATAAAAGAGGTTTTCCTAAGTTATAGAAAAACCTCATGATTACCAAAAAGGGCACGGATTCTGGTTCGTTTAATATCTTATTGCTTTACAAATTTTTGAGTGTATTGTTCCTGGCCGTTTACATATTTTATAACATACATGCCGTTGCTTGAAAAGTTGATATATAGCGTATTGCTTCCTTGCACCAGTTTTCCCTGCGATATGGTTTTGCCGCTAAGGTCGGTAATGATATAGTTGTAAGCCGATGGGCTGTTTACCGTAAGTGCGTTGTTTTGAATAACATTACTTACAAGGGCTGGTTTTGCTGCTGACTGGTTTTTCAGTACTATAATATTGGAATAATACTGGCGGTTGTTATCAAATAATACATTCAAACGATATTGCAAAGCACCATTTTCAGTAGGTAAATAAGTATAGGTGCGGGCATCAGTTGCAAAGTTTTCAACTGTTTGAAAATCCCTGCCATTATCAGAAACTTCCAGGGCTTCTTTTACCACTTGTTCATCGGCATCTATGATCCAGCTAAACTTATGACTTTTATTTTCTACCGAGCCCTGAAGCTTTAACAGGCGTAAAGGCAATGCTCCTAAATCGGTATAGCTTCCATCCAGGGAATACGAACCCAGGCTGGCATATTCCGTAGCATATTGATTGCTGGCGCCGGATACGTTATAATAATAAGTGCCTTGATCCAGCGTGGTATCAATAGCAGCGGCAAGCACTTCCGGCGGGTTATAGGAGCCTATTAATGTTTGAGAAGAATTGTACAGGTTCACCTGAACATCCAGGTTGGAACCTGCATCGCTGGCGCCCACACCATATAGTGTGGCATTTAATTTAAACTTTCCTTTATTAGCCATGCGAAACTTAAACATATCCTTATCCGTATCGGTAGAGATGATACCGGCAGTAGTAAATTTATTATTGGTAAAAGATAAACTGGCCGCCTTTTTAAAGGTAGAATCATAGTCGTCTGTACGATAGCCAAAGCCATTAGCCGTACTGGTAATAATACTCAGGTCATCCTGCATATTCGAACATCCATATGGGTTAGATCCATTGTGCCATAAGGTATAGTTTTGATAATAACCTGCCCCCATAATAGGCGCCCAGCCGGTTTCACCCGATCCTTTGCCATAATTATAATCGGATGTTTTGGTACAGTTGGCATCATAGGCTGCCTGGTGACGCAACCCAAGCGTATGGCCCGCTTCGTGCGAAGCCGCCTCTGCCACATTTTTGGTATTATACTTTAACAGTGCGGTAAAAACAAAGGAAGGTGTATTATCGCCCCATACAAACGAGCCGGTATAGGATACACCGCCCACATTGCCGTACCACGAAGAAGTAACCGTTAAAATAACCCGTATTCTTTTAGTAGCCGGTGCTGCCCAATACTTGGTAGAATCGGTAGTAATATTAATATTGAACGGACGGTAATCTTCTGCTACGCGGTTAAATATCTCGCTAATTTGAGAAGCGGTCATATTAGACGGTCCGCATACAATAGGCCCATTGGAGTTCCAACTGGTGCCGTCAACGGTTTGGCCATCAAAGTCAAGAAAGATCACTGCCGACGCAGTAGGATAACTGTTATAAACGGGTGTTTGGGAAAAGGTGAAAAAAGAGTTCAACAGCAATAAGCTCACAAGCATAGATGCGCAAATGCTTTTCATACAATAATGGATTAAATAGGATTAAAATAGGATACAGTAGCGTACGGAATTAAAAACGGGCTTTATTCACTCACCAGGTCATATAAGCCTTTTTTTTCCAGTACGTACTTTCCATCTTCCGATACTATTTCATATGCATCTCCATTTTTTAAACTCATGATGCGGCCTAAATATGAGAAGCTTCCATCGTCTTTTTTAACTTTAGTAAAGGTGAGGGTGGCTCCTGCCCTATTGGTAGATTTTACGATGACGCTTTGCACACCGGCTTCAGCCGCTTTGGATACAATAGTGCCCTGAAAAATAAAATCAGAAGCAATGGCTGTTTTAATAAAGCTGCCTACAGGCAATGCAAATAAGTTTTCCAACGCAGTGGTTTGCAGCTTCATGCGCCGGGGCAGGTCATTAAATAAATTGGGTTTGCTGTAATCGGGTTCGTTAATGGGAACCGTGCGGGATTGTTGTGCCGGCGCATGCAAAAAGCATACGCTTAAAACAGCGCTTAAAACGCTGGTTTTAAGGATTTTCATTGGATGATTTTATAGGTTGAAAACTTAGTTCAACAGCTTATGCTGTAGTTTTCAAAGGCACGTATGACAAATTTTGCCGAAAAAAACTTCGCCCACAAAATAAAAGAAATGCAATCTTTAAAGATTAAGTGTTAATCCTAAAGCAGTTAATGTATAAAGACTTATAGCCGCATTTAGTATTGCCCGGTGCTGAGCATTACCAGCGTACAAGCTACTACCGGCTGAATATTATTTTCCTTTGCCATCCGCATTAATTCTTCGTTTTCAGTACCAGGATTAAAAATGATACGCGATGGGCGCAGGTTGAGGATATAGTCGTAATACGGCACCTGGTTTTGAGGATTGAGGTATAAAGTAACGGTGTCCACATTATCAACCGGCATATGGTCAGTTTCAATAGCAACGCCATCCACCGTAGCCTTTCTTTTACCAATGGCTACTACTGGATGCTGATGCGCCGTAAGTTTCTTAACTGCTAAATAACTATACCGGGCCGGATTAGCGGAAGCACCTAAGACTACTGTTTTTTTACCTGCTGTCATATTAGCTTGTTTCAAGGCATCTATTGCAAAGGATATGCCTTAAAAAGGAGTGCCGTGTGTTTTTTTGATGATGGTGGAAGCCAAAAAAGGAAAGGTTTTAAAGGTTTGCACAAAGAGGTTACTCAGCCGGTTGCTTCCAAAAAAACCTTGCAATACGCGGCCGGTTTGCAATCGCTTATCGAAAGCCGTATTCCAGTTGTGCTGATATCTACTTTCCAGCTGCTGATGTGATATCTTTTTTTGTAAAAACAAGTCTATTAGCTGCGTGGCTATTTTACTGCCGTGCAGCGCCATGCTCATTCCGTTTCCGCAGAGTGGTGTTATCATGCCTGCTGCATCGCCTATCATTAACACACCTTGCTCAACCTGCTCTTTTTTATCGAAACTTATTTGAGA
>JAICHT010000337.1 GCA_025924755.1 Chitinophagaceae bacterium
AGTATTAAGCTTTATATTATAGAGAAGCAGCGGCAAAAGAATAGTAGCATGCACCCACATTAAAGAAAGAAAAAGTGTTTTGCCAAATGCTATTTTTCGTAATTGCACAAAAGGATGATATGAAAGTTTAGGCGCCGAATACAAAAAAGTAAAAAATGCACTGACCAGCAGCCAAAACCAATACTGGCGCAGCTGGTATAAAAAGATTACGGCCCCGACGCCACCTACTATAAATAAAACGAGGTGCAAGGTTTTATGTGCCACTGCCCAGCGTACTTTTATAGAGTTGCTCGGTACATTGGGGGTTAGATACCAATGAAAATTATAGCTGCACAAACCACCAAAAAAAATAAAACTTATAAAGGGAAATAAGAGAGGTAAATGAAACACATAGTAGGTTTGCCATACCATAGCAATAGCGCAAACGGCTACAAACAAATTGCTGAAAACTATGAAATTACCAACCTTGGCGATCAATGCAGAGTTATTGATACAATACTACGATATTATCCGATTGTATGGTATCGCTTTTATTGCCGGCACGGTCTACAGCAGTAAACTTTAAATACAAAGAATCGTTTTCCGAACTGCTGATATGCAAATAACTGTAAGGCAGCGTAAACTGTATCTCTCCCTGTGTATTGTCCGGAAACTGCGGTATGGGACGGCTCACCGAATCATCATAAGTGGTAGTATTGGGCGGTGGCGGTTTAAGATTGGTGCGTACAGGAAAGAATACAAATTCGCCGTTGGATATATCGCCTTGCTTATCGGTAAAATGCAAGGTAATAACCAGGTTTTGAGAAGGTGCTACTACTTTAGTATTATAAGACTTTATTTCAATCTGGGGTTGTGTTTTAAATTTATCTTTGCTGCAGGCAACAACTGCACATGCTATTAAAGCTACAAGTGATATTCTTTTCATACTAAATGTTACAATCAAAGTTACTATATGGCTACTGAAATACCTAAAGCCTCTACCTTACAACAAACGGTATTTACAGTTAATAATTGTGCAACGTTTAAAGAATCAGCACTAGACGTTTTCCATTATCAGTATCAGCATAATGCCATATACCAACGGTTTTGTAACAGCATTGGCAAGCACCCTTATCATGTAAAACATATAACCGATATTCCTTTTCTGCCCGTTTCATTATTTAAAACACATGCCATATGCACTACTGAATTTGAGCCGAAGCTGGTTTTTGAAAGCAGCGGAACAACTGGGGCCGCTACCAGCAGGCATTTAGTTAAGGAACCCTCTATTTATGAAAAAAGTTTTTTGCAGACTTTTGAAACCTTTTACGGGCCGGTGGCCGACTACTGCATATTAGGATTATTGCCTTCGTACATGGAGCGCAGCCAGTCTTCTTTGGTGTATATGGTGAATGAATTAATAAAGCGAAGCAGGCATCCATTAAGCAGTTTTTATTTAAATGATTATGCAAAGCTGGCAGATACCTTAAAAACGGTTGAAAGTCAAGGAAAAAAAACATTATTGATTGGTGTTACTTATGCCTTACTTGATTTTGCAGCGGCATGCCCGATGCCTTTACTTCATACCATTGTTATGGAAACCGGCGGCATGAAAGGAAGAAAAACAGAGCTGGTGCGGAGCGAAGTGCATACGATATTGAAAAACGCTTTTACTTTACAAGCTGTGCATTCGGAATATGGTATGACGGAATTGCTTTCACAAGCTTATGCTTTTGAAAATGGAAGATTTCATACTCCTGCATGGATGAAAGTGCTGATACGGCAGGAAGATGATCCGTTGGAGGTAAGTGTTGCCACACAAAAACCAATTAGTGGAGGCATTAATATAATAGACCTTGCCAATATTTATTCCTGTAGTTTTATTGCTATTGAAGATTTAGGCAGGCTTTATAACGATGGAACTTTCGAAGTGTTGGGCCGTATAGACAATACAGATATCAGGGGATGTAGCCTGCTGTCTTTCTAAAGTTTTATATGGCAAATAAATGGCATTAAAATTTAAGTACTATTAAAAAAGTAACATGGAAAAAGATAAAACTTTGGCTAATAGTCCTAAACAAAGCAATACAGAAGCTTCAGAAAACAGTGGCAAGAAAGAAGGCTGTGAGCCTGATAAACAATTTACGGAAGTGAAAAATGCGCATGCTTCCGGTTCGGGTTCGCTTGAAAGAAATGACCAGGAGCAAACAGGCGCAGTAAAAGATGAACCAATAAACCTCGAAGGAGCAGATCAATATTAGTTTTGTAACAACTTATAAGTAGGTAAGCTTTGTTTTGTTATATGCGAATAGGATATCGTAATTAAAAAATAATATCTTTACCACCACAGGAAATGGTGTCTTCCTGACCCAACCGCGAAAGCTAATGGCGCCTACAGATAGATAACTCTTTATATATTACTATTTGTAGGATGAAAAAAATAGTTCCTTATTTTGAACAGGTAAAAATTTTAAAGCATCTCCTGTATTGGACGTTGCTGATAGTGCCGGTTGCTGCCATTATTGGTTCCTTTGTAGCTTTGTTTCTTTGGTTGCTGGAAGTAGTCACAAACTTTCGCTGGGATCATCTCCGGATCATTTTTCTATTGCCGGTAGCGGGTATACTAATCAGTTTTTTTTATAAAACGTATGGCAAAAATTCAGAGGCAGGCAACAACCTGATTATGGATGAAATTCATAAACCGGGTGGTGGTATACCGGCCCGAATGGCGCCATTGGTATTTATTTCCACTATCATAACGCATCTTTTTGGTGGTTCGGCTGGCAGAGAAGGAACGGCCGTTCAGATGGGTGGTAGTATGTCCTCGCTTTTTGCAAAATGGTATCGCTTAAACCAGCAAGATAAACGCATATTGCTTATGAGTGGTATGGCAGCAGGTTTCGGGGCGGTATTTGGCACGCCGGTAACCGGTGCCGTCTTTGCGTTGGAAGTTCTGGCTATTGGCCGCATTAAATATGATGCATTGTTACCTTGCCTGATTGCAAGCGTTATTGCAGATAAAACCTGTGCCGCCTACCATATTCATCACACCCTGTATGCTATTTTATCACTTACTACTTCCGCCTCCCGTTTTTCATTTATATCATTTGATATACTGATATTAGCAAAAGTAATATTAGCCAGCGTTGCATTTGGATTGGCTGGTTTTGTCTTTGCAAATTTTTCCCATACCATAAAAGATACTGTCAATAAATATATTTTGAACAAGTGGATGATTCCGGTCATCGGTGGAGGATTAGTAATTGGCATCAGTTATTTGCTGGGCACCTTTGGTTACTTAGGGTTGGGAGTAACCAATCCAAATGGTGGGGCGAGTATCGTAAATGCATTTAAAGTAGGTGGCGTTACCAATTGGAGCTGGTTTTGGAAATTGCTTTTAACAGCTATTACCTTAAGTACCGGGTTTAAAGGCGGCGAGGTAACACCTTTGTTTTTTGTGGGCGCTGCTTTGGGTAATGCACTGGCAACCATAAGCGGCTCGCCGGTTGATCTATTTGCGGGGTTAGGATTTATAGCGGTATTTGCCGG
>JAICHT010000338.1 GCA_025924755.1 Chitinophagaceae bacterium
AAGAAACTGTTTTTGTAAAAATAGTTGTTGTAAAGTGCGATGCCAAGATTAAAGATTTTAATCCTTTTTATTTTAACGTATTTTACAATACAAATTTTTTAGATGGATGTAACCGAGCAACTACATCAACTGGAGGAAACGGTAAAAGACCTTTCACAGCAACTGGAGGTACATCAAAAAAAGATAGTGCTGCTGGAAAAAGAAGTGCAGGATATGAAAGCTGCAAATAGTATAACAATTCCTGCTGCCAAACCCGGCAAAGTAAAAACTGCTTTATCTGAAAAGCAGGGACTTGAAAACTTTATAGGATTGCGGTTGATTCATCTTATTGGTATTGTGGTACTAGTGATAGGATTGAGCATTGGCGTTAAATATGCTATTGACCGCAATTTAATTTCTGAAATGGCACGGATCATTTTAGTATACGCTGCAGGTGCCATATTGTTTTTATTATCGTGGCGGCTAAAGAAATCCTATGCCTCCTTTAGTGCTATTTTGTTTAGCGGCTCGATGGCTTCTTTATATTTTACTACTTACGCTGCCTTTGTATATTACAATTTATTTTCCACGGTGCTGGCATTTGCCCTGATGATTGTGTTTACTTTTTTTGCCGTATACCAGGCATTGCAATATGATAAAAAAGAAATTGCCGTATTGGGACTAACAGGTGCATATGCTATTCCTTTTTTAATTAGTAAAAATTCCGGCCGGGCCGATTTGTTTTTTGGATACATTTTATTAATAAATCTTGGTGTGGTTTTTCTTTCCTTCAAAAAGCATTGGCAGGTAGTAGGCCGGCTGGCTCAGTTATTAACAATCCTGCTGTTTTTGGGCTGGGTGGAGCAGCGCTATACCGCCGCGCAGAAAGGAACGGCTATATTGTATCTGACACTGTTCTTTTTATTGTTTGAAGCAAATGCGTTGGGCAATCGTTTATTGCGATCGGTTTCCATTAACAAAAAAGAAGTGCAACAATTAATAGTGAATAATGCAGTAGCCTATATAGCAGCTCTTTCTGTTTTTGCAACAGCATATTCAAGAACCGAAGTGGCAGCAGTAAGTGGTGTTTTTGCATTATTCCTTGCGCTACAAGCGGTGGCTTTTCACCAGTTAATGCCACAGGAAAAATATACAATTCGCATGCACGCCGCATTTGCTTTTATACTGTTAGTCATTTTTATCGGCTTCGAGTGGCAGGGTATACTCGTTACGCTGTTGTGGCTGGCTACCGCGGTGCTATTATTTGGGTGGGGATTGTATGTAAAGTCCAACAGTTTTCGAATGGCTTCTATTGTGCTGATGGGCACTACGTTGCTAAAGTTGCTGATATTTGATAGCCTGAAGTTTACTACCATACAAAAAGTTATAGCTTATATCACCTTGGGCATTTTGCTGTTGATCGTTTCGTTTTTATATCAAAAATTCCGGCAGCAATTATTTCAGGATGAGGAAGAGTGATGCACAGCAAAAGGGTTGTTTCTAAATAGCCATACAATGTTTGAAGGACGAGGTGGTACAATAATTTATTATGCAAAATTGTTTTGTACTTTCCAGTCTTCAATTGTCATTATAAATTTAATTTCTTTTGTGCCGTAAAGCCCTGCTTCTTTCCAGCCTTGCAGCCGGTAAAAGCGGGCAGCCCGTGTATTAACAGCTGTGCTCAGCCAAAGCGTTTCATTGGTGTGTTGAAAATACCAGTTCAGCATCATTGCGTGTAATTGCCTGCCAATGCCTTTGCCTTCATATTCGGGCCTTACAAACAAGGCCCATACATTATGCTCTTTTAAATCAATAATCGCGAAACCAACAATTTGATTTTGTATTTCACAAACCCAGCCTTTTCCCCTTAGGGTTAAATAGGTTTTGCAATCTTCGTCAGTAACCAACGCAGGGTTTGAAAGCACGTTTTCTTTTACAGAGTGCCTTACTATTTGTATCTGGTAAATATCCGGTATCGTAGCTTCTCTAAAAATCATTTGCTCCTATCAACTAACCAGCATTTCAAAATATAATATTACAAGCCTGTCTTAGTATATTATCGGGTAATTGAAAACCGGTGCTCATCCCAAATTTGTCCATTCTTGATAATCGACTTTTTGAATATGCCATCTTTTGCATAACCATTCTTTTCCAATACCCGCATCGAACCTTTATTATATTCAAATACGCCTGTATGGATTCTGATAAAACCTAAGGAGTGAAGTCCATATGATGTTATTAACTTAACCGCTATGGTAGCTATTCCTTTGTTCCAAAAAGGTTCGCCCAGCCAGTATCCAATTTCAGCCGTCTTTCTATATATATCGCTTTGAGCTGTCAACCCAATGACGCCACAAAACCGCTCCTCATATCCTATGGCAAAGGTCATGGGAGTCTTTTCTAGTTTGGCCAGTTTAATAAATGTTTCCGCATCTTTATGGGTATATGGAAAAGGAAGCATGTCCCTGACATTGTCCCATATCTTTTTGTTATTGACAAGCTTTGCTAAAGGTTCCCTATCGCTATCTTCCAGACGCCGTAGTAGTATATTACCTTCTGTAAGCATACATAATGAATATTAATAGGAGACACAACAAAAGGGATATGCCTGTACCAAGCTTTATACAAAATACAATTAAAAATCAAATATCCTGCGGTGCATATTCCAGCGTACGCCGGCGTAAAAAATAAACGTGCTGTTTGATGGCGAAATAGCAGTGCTGCTTTCCTGACGGTAGGTAGCAGTGGCTTCTAAAAATAAATTCTGCTTCAGCTCATACGAAAGCAGGAAAGAAGCCAGTGCAGTTTTGCCTTTTACACCGGCGCCTACATTAAAGCCATAGTCCATCGTGCGGTAGGGCGGTGCATTTGGTAAAAAGATATTGGAACCGAAGTTGATATTACCGGTGTCTTTGCCCTGCATATAATAAATAGCCTTTGCTTCTGCCAGCCATTTAGGTGCCGGCTGGTACCGGGCAATGGCAATTACCTCCTGGAAGTTAGCTCCTAACGGATGCGCCAATGGTTGATTGTAGTGCGTGTAATTGGCCACTGAATCGCCATGCGAATACGTGAACGGCCGCACCCGGTTTAGTTCCAATTGAAGGTCAAGGTTTTTAATAGTAAATGCATCAATGTATTTCAACCCGGCTTGTATGCCATATTTATTTCCCCACCAGCCGCTGTGTTTTTTTATTTCATTTAAGCTAAATTCATCTAACAAAAATTGTCCATAAAACTGGAAGAGTTTTGCCACATTTGCTTTAGCATCCAGTCCGGCAACTGCATTATCGTAGCTCCCGTTTTGCTGTTCGGCAGAGCGGTAAAAAATGACAGGATTTAAATAGCCAAATTCAAAATGATTGGGACGGCCAAAAATAATTCCTTCCATCAACCCCACATTCAGCCACCTGGTAATGCCCATATCCAGATGATGGATAGCTGCATATTTTTTAGGAAGCAACTGATCGGCACCTCTGATATAGGAATTGTTTAACTCCATGAATAAGTTCTGGTAATTAAACTTCCAGATGCGGGT
>JAICHT010000339.1 GCA_025924755.1 Chitinophagaceae bacterium
TGGTTATGCCACGTGGGCTTTGCTTATTTGATGATGGTATCCTGGTAGCTGAGCCGCCTAAGTTGTGGTTTGTAGAAAAGAATGGTGATAAGGCAGGGCAAAAATTTTTGGTAGATAGCAATTATGCGAAAGGTGGTAACCCGGAGCATCAACCCAATGGTTTGTTGCGCGGACTTGATAACTGGATATACAATGCAAAATCGGCTAACCGTTACCGTAGGGTTGGTAAAAATAAGTGGCTGAAAGAGAACACGCATTTTCGCGGGCAGTGGGGTATTTCGCAGGATGAATATGGAAGGCTTTACTACAACACCAATTCTTTTAATTTACTCGGCGATTATTTTTCGCCATCGTTGGGTGCCGGAAATCCACATCAGCAAAAGGTAGCCGGTTACATCGAAGGAATTGTTTCTGATAACAGCGTATTTCCCATACACCCTACGCCCGGTGTAAACCGTGGTTACATGGAAGGTATTCTCGATGATAGTCTTAGGCTTGTTGACTTCACAGCGGCTTGCGGGCCGGTTCTTTTTAACAGCGATGCTTTTGGGAAAGATTATTATGATAATGTATTTGTGGCCGAGCCAGCCGGAAATTTAATCAAGCGGGATGTGCTGACTTTTTATGCAGATTCCACAACAGGCAAGGAAGCCTATCATGGTAAAGAATTTTTGGCAAGTAATGACGAACGGTTCAGACCGGTAAATTTATATGTGGGTCCTGATGGCGCGTTGTATGTAATAGATATGTATCACGGTATTATTCAACACAAAACTTATCTCACTCCATATCTCGCCAGTGAAGCCCTGGATAGAGGGTTAGAATCACCGCTTAACTGTGGTCGTATTTATAGAGTGACACATGAAGGAACTACTTTATCAACACCTGTATTTAATGAAAATAATGATTCGCTGTTATCTTACCTCAATAGCTCCAATCAATGGTTACGTGAAGCGGCACATAATTATATTTTTGATAAACAGCTTACAAGTCTTGGTCCCGCGCTTCACAAGATGCTGAAAACCGATAATAATGTAATTGGGAAAATAAATGCTATGTGGGTTTTGGAAGGGCTGCACGAATTACACAACAGTGACCTGGAAGAAATATGGGCCAACTCGTCCCCAACAATGAAGCAACAGATATTAACTGCCTCTATTGCAATTATGCACAACAAACAAGACGCGGATTTTTGGCTCGATAAATACAAGGCGATGATGGATGAAAACAATCCGGGCGCTGGTCCTTATCTTGGTTATCTCGTTGCTGCTGCAGCAAAATATTCTTCATCATCGGATGACTTAATGATTAATACTATAAAAAAGTATCCCAATAATCCCTATGTTGCCGATGCTGTTATTAGCGGCCTTGAAAATAAAGAAAAACCTTTCTTAGCGCTTTACATAAAAAGTGTAAAAGACACTTCCGATGTTTTTGCGAAGCACTTAAATAAAGTGATAAAAAATGCTGAAAAACAAAGGCTTGCTGCCATCGCCAATAAAAAAATGGATAAAGATTTAATGGCAGGCAGGGCATTGTTTGAAATCAATTGCCAGGTATGTCATGGTGCAGATGGTGCAGGAATAAAAGGATTGGGCGCACCTTTAGACGGTTCTAGCTGGGTACAGGGCGATAAGAATAAAATGCTCTCGATTGTATTATACGGGCTTACCGGACCTATAAAAGTAGGCGATAAAACGTTTGCCCCGCCGGACGTCGGTGAGGCTATGCCGGGAATGAGCACCAATGATAAATTAGGCGATAAGGACATTGCACTAATTGTTTCTTACGTAAGAAATGCCTGGAGTAATAAAGCGAGCAAGGTAGCAGAAGATGATGTGAAAACAATCCGCCAAAAATACCATGGTCGCGTAGAACCATTTACCATGAAAGAATTAATGCATTAATGGTTACATTTCCAGTAAACCAACATTTATCAATAAATTAAACATCAGTAAGTAAGAACGTAGCAATTATATAAAAATGGAAATAAGCAATAAAGTCAAACGGTTTGAACCAAAATAATCTATGGAAAAAAAAGTATTACGGGCAGGAATAGCAGGCTCGGGTTTTGCGGCAAAGTTTCACTTTGATGCCATTCATCGTGTTTATAGTGTAAAAGTGGATGTAGTTGGTGCTTACTCAACTTCCAGGCAGAATCTTTTAAGTTTTACAGAACCGCTAAATATTCAGGCGTTTAACGATCTTAATGATTTAATAGAAAATGTGGATGTCATTCATGTATGTACACCACCTGTTACCCACGAACACATAGTATTAGCTGCATTGAAAAAGAATAAAGACGTTATCGTTGAAAAACCGTTTACCGGTTATTTTGGTGATGGTAGCGAAGCGTTTAACGGAGATACTTTTTTAAAAGAAAAAGGATTGGAGTATTCCATTAAGAGTGTCAGCCGGATGTTAGAAGCGGAAAAAGTAAGCGAAGGCCGGATCATGTACGCCGAAAACTGGGTATATGCACCCGCCATTCAAAAAGAAAGAGAGCTATTGCAAAAAACAGGCGCTCAAATAGTATGGATGCATGGTGAGGAATCGCATTCTGGTTCTCATTCTCTTACTTACGGGCAATGGAAATTTTCAGGTGGTGGCTCTATGATAGGAAAAGGTTGCCATCCTTTGTCTGCAGCCATATATTTGAAACATGTAGAAGGCCGTGCCCGCAATGGAAATCCGATAAGGCCAAAAACTATTTCTGCCCGTACTCATACTATCACCCGGCTACCGAACTTTAAAGATGAAGGATATTTACGTACCACCTATAAAGACACTGAAGATTTTGCCCAGCTTCACGTAGTATTTGAAGATGGAACTATTGCTGATCTTTTTGCCAGTGAACTGGTGTTAGGTGGAGTGCATAATTGGATCGAGGTAAATACTACCAATCACCGGGCTATTTGTAATATCAACCCCAATACAGCTATGCAGGCTTATACACCGATACAAAAACATTTTGAAGATATATATGTAGTGGAGAAAACAGAAACCAAACAAGGTTGGTCATCTATATCACCGGATGAAGGATGGTTTGCAGGGTATCAGCACGAGATGGAAGCCTTTTATAAATCTGCTGCTTATGGTGATGATATTGAAAGCAATAGTAGTCTGGCAGCAGATGTAATAGCTACTATTTATGCAGGTTATGTTTCAGCAGAGCGAAAAGGTGCTGAAGTATTGATTGCCACTTTATAACAATTACTTCAGAAATTAATTTAATAGAAACCTTTACTACATGAAAACAAATAAAATTGGAAACTATCGCTGGATAATTTGTGCTTTACTTTTTTTTGCAACTACGATCAATTATATAGACAGGCAGGTTATAGGTTTATTAAAACCTACCCTTGAAACACAGTTCCATTGGTCAGAGTTGGATTATGGATATATTGTTATGTCATTTGCTTCCATGTATGCTTTAGGGTATGTTATTTTTGGGAGTTTGATTGATAAAGTTGGAACTAAAATAGGTTACA
>JAICHT010000340.1 GCA_025924755.1 Chitinophagaceae bacterium
CGGTAAGCCGGTGGTGGAAGATGCCGTGTTTGGATTTAGAGCCGCAGCTCCCTGCCTTGCCTGCAACGATAGCTATTTTGAAAAGAAGATTATTTACTGGGATGCAGAGAATATGAAGGTGAGAAAAGATAAAGTGTAAGTAGGATATTTTAAACGGGTAATAATAAACTTATAGTAAGGATTACTTTAAAAATTTGAAATGTTTTTCAGGATTTCTTTGGCCGAATGGTCGTTAAATAAGGCTCTTTTTAAAAAGGAAATTGACAACCTTGATTTTCCTGAAATTGCAAAAAAGCAATTTGGGATAAATGCAATAGAGTATGTAAACACTTTTTTTAAAGAACATGCAAATGACACCGATTATTTAAACCAGCTAAAAGCCCGGTGCAATGATAATGGAGTAACCAGCCATTTAATTATGTGCGATGGAGAAGGAGATATGGCAGATCCGAACGAAAAGATAAGGCAACAGGCTATTGAAAACCATTATAAATGGGTGGAAGCTGCTAAATACCTGGGATGTAGCAGCATCAGGGTAAACGCATATGGCAGCGGCAGCCCGGAAGAACATAAGAAAGCCGCAGTGGAAAGTTTTTGCAAATTGGGCGAATATGCTTCCGGTTCGGATATAAATATAGTAATTGAAAATCATGGAGGCATAACTTCAAATGCTGCATGGCTGGCCGATCTTATTAAACAGGTAAATATGCCAAACGTAGGTACACTGCCCGACCTTGGAAATTTTTGTTTGAAGCGAACGGAATCTGGCTGCGAAAGTGAATACGACCGCTATAAAGGCGTAGCGGAACTAATGCCATATGCAAAAGCAGTCAGTGCGAAAGCGCAAAATTTTGACAGCGATGGAAATTGTGTGGAAACAGATTATTGGCGGATGTTAAAAATCATTAAGGACGCTGGTTTCAGCGGGTATCTTGGTATAGAATACGAAGGAGATAACAATACAGAATATGAAGGCATCCGAAAAACAAAAGCCTTGCTGGAGAAAGTGGCCAGGGATATCAATTAATTAGATAGTTTCAACACCTATTAATACGACTCTTTAAAAATACCATTGCTATGATAAAATTTGTTTTTTTAGCCGCTACTTTTCTGGGTACTATTTCAGTAAATACAGACCATCGGCTATCCAATAATCCTTTGTTGCAACCTACCCGTATGCAACAGAAACATGCCAGTCAAAATATGGATAATACACTAACGCCTGCAGAAAAAAAAGCAGGTTGCACTTTACTATTCGACGGTACTTCTTTAAACGGCTGGCGAATGTATAAGGACAACCCTTCCGGCAATTGGGTTGCAGAAGAAGGCACTTTGCATTGCCTGGGCAATAAAGGAGAAAAAGGCGGGAAACCCGGTAATTTAATTACAGATGACCAGTTTGAGAATTTTGATTTATCGGCCGACTGGAAGTTAACACCGCAGGGCAATTCAGGTATATTGTACATGGTTACCGAGCAATATAACCAGCCTTACCTTAGCGGGCCGGAATACCAGATTCTGGACGATAAAAATTTTCCGGAAAAAATAGAATCCTGGCAGATGACCGGCGCTAACTATGCCATGAATCCACCCACCAGTATTCCTACAAAGCCTATTGGTGAATGGAATCATACGCGGATTGTAGTGAACAAAGGGCATGTGCAGCATTGGCTTAATGGAGTAAAAGTGGTGGAGTATGATTTATGGACAGATCAATGGAAAAAAAATAAAGCAAATGGAAAATGGAAAGATGCAGAAGGATATGGCATGAGCAAAACCGGTCATATATGCCTTCAGGATCATGGCAGTGAAATTTGGTTTAAGAATCTTAAAATCAAAAAACTCTGATATTCATAGCTTAAAAGCCTCCCTTAACAATATTTAATAAAACCCTGATGCATCTTATATAAAAACCGTATCAGATAATGATGCATATTGCAGGTTATTAAACTATCCTATTACTTGAAATTTACATTGCTTTTCGTATGTGCCTGCCTGTTATATGCAAACGTGGGCGCACAAAAAAAAAATGCTGCTTTCCAACTTGCCATTCATCGCACCCATAGCCCGATGCATATAGATGGCGTATCGGATGAAGCAGCCTGGCAGCAGGCAGAGGTGGCTAAAAACTTTTTTATGGTATTGCCAATGGATACCGGCTATGCCAGTTTGCAAACAGAAGTGTCCATGACCTATGATGACCGCAATGTGTACTTACTGGCGGTTTGCTATGCCAAAGGAACCGATATGGTGGAGTCGCTGCGGCGGGATTTTAATTTTGGCAAGAATGATAACTTTTTGGTTTTTATAGATCCGTTTGAAGACCAAACCAATGGTTTTTCATTTGGTGCCAATGCGGCCGGCGCACAATGGGATGGTACTATGTATGAAGGCGGTAAAGTAGACTTGAGTTGGGATCAGAAATGGACCTCTGAAGTAAAACGATATCCCGACCGCTGGGTACTGGAAATGGCAATTCCGTTTAAAACGCTTCGCTACAAAAAAGGGGTAACCCACTGGGGCATCAATTTTAGCCGCAACGATTTAAAAACTACGCAAAAGTCAAGCTGGGCGCCGGTTCCAAGGCAATTTCCTACGGCTTCACTGGCTTACACCGGTTCGTTGGTATGGGATGAGCCACCGCCTGTTCCCGGCGCTAATATTTCATTGATTCCGTACGTATTGGGCGGTGCCTCTAAAGATTATGAAACACAAAAGCCAGTAACTTATTTGCACCAGGTGGGTGCCGATGCCAAAATTGCGATCACTTCCTCATTAAATTTAGACCTCACCATTAATCCGGATTTTTCGCAGGTAGATGTGGATCAGCAAGTAACCAACCTGAGCCGGTATGAATTATTTTTTCCTGAAAAAAGACAATTCTTTTTAGAGAATGGCGATCAGTTTAACAACTTTGGCTATGGTGATATTCGCCCATTTTTTTCAAGGAGAATCGGGTTAGGTGTGCCTATTGAATTTGGCGGCCGGTTAAGTGGAAAAATAAATCGCAACTGGCGCATCGGTGTAATGGATATGCAAACAAAAGCCATAGATGACATCGGCTTGCCCCAGCAAAATTTTTCCGTAGTATCCTTACAACGAAGAGTGTTTGCACGATCCAATATCAACTTTATATTTGTTAATAAAGAATCGCTTCAATACCATCCCGAAAAAGATTCAACGCTTCCTGCGTATTCGCTATACAATCGCAACGCCGGCCTGGAGTATAATTTAGCCTCTTCCAATAATTTATGGACCGGTAAAATGTTAGTATTAAAATCCATCAGCCCTGGTAAAAAAGGAAACGATTGGGTGCAGGCTGGTAATCTGCAATATGCCAGCCGCCGATGGACCATCAATGGTGCTTATCAATATACCGGGAAAAATTACAATGCAGAAGTAGGCTACGTTCCCCGCCATGGTTATATTAAAATCAATCCGCAAATTGCCTATAACTTTTTTCCAGACGGCGGACC
>JAICHT010000341.1 GCA_025924755.1 Chitinophagaceae bacterium
GGGCTTTCTGGCTGGTATTGGTCGCAACGAGTTAAGTGAGGCAGTAAAAGCTTTATCCCGGCGATCTTATGTTATTGACAAACGATCACTGATTCATCTGGATTCTAATTTACCACTTTTTGGCGAGGTGCCTTATGCCTTAAATGAGTTTACGATACACAAACGCGATACGGCACCCATGATTAAGGTGCGCACCTATATTAATGGCGATTTACTAAATGCCTATAATGCCGATGGATTGATATTGGCAACCCCTACCGGCTCTACCGGCTACAACTTAAGCTGCCAGGGGCCTATAATGTTTCCGGATTCCTGCAGCTTTGTAATTACACCTATTGCACCGCATAATTTAAATGTGCGCTCTATAGTAGTGCCTGATAATACTATCATCTCTTTTGAGGTAGAAAGCCGGTCGGATGAAATAATATGTTCCTTAGATTCCCGCAGGGAGATTGTTACTAAAAACATATTACTGGCAGTGCGCAAAGAAAGCTTTATGCTGAATCTTATCCGGCTAAATGAAAATAACTTTTTACAAACGCTTCGCAACAAACTTTCCTGGGGGCTGGATAAGCGCAACCAATTACCGCCAGGATCATAAATTTTTAGGTCGGAATCTTTTGATCCAAGGCGCGGTTTTACCTTTTATTTTTGCATTGAAGCTTTTAAAAGTAGAAGAGATTAAAATCATCAATACCAAATAATCCTTTTTTACGTTAAGAGCTATAATGTATTTTGCACAAATTATGAGAAAGTTTATTGCGGCTGTTATTATCTGTATGCCACTTACCCTGTTGGCGCAAAACTCTATAACCCAGGAAGGCGAATTTGGCGTAGGGATAGGCCTGGGACATTACTTTGGCGATCTTAATACTCGTGCTCATCTAAACCGGCCTAAGTTTGCCGGAGGCATATTCTTCCGTAAAAACTTTAATAACTATATAGCTTTACGCGTTTCTGGCAATTATGCCCGCTTAGGTTATTCCGATAAATATAATACGTATAATGATTATATGCACCGTCGTAATTTAAGCTTCAATACCAACGTATGGGAGTTTGGACTACAGGGCGATTTTAATTTTTACCGGTTTATGCCCGGCGACCCGGAGTTTAACTTCACCCCTTATATTACTGCCGGCGTCGGCTTATTTAATTACGATCCCTTTGCTTATTTAGGCGGGCAAAAGTATTATCTGCGTCAGTTGGGTACAGAAGGCCAGGGCAGTGCGGCTTATCCTGATCGTAAGCCGTACAGTTCTATGGCTGTAAGTATTCCGTTTGGAGTAGGTGTGAAATATTCTATCAACGAACGTATGAACATAGGTTTTGAAATTGTACACCGCTTTACCAATACAGATTATTTAGACGACGTAAGCAAAACCTATGTAGACGCTTCTACGTTTCCGCCCAACCCGGATGGCACGCCTTCTGCAGCAGCCTTGTTATCAGACCGGTCTTATGAAACCGGTACGCCTATTGGCATAAAAGGCCGCCAGCGGGGCAACAGTCAGCAGAAGGATCAATTTGTCACCGCTATCTTTTACGTGAGCTTCAATTTACAATCGTATAAATGTCCTAAACCATAAATAACGTTCAACATCATTTTTCATTACAGGGTATCATGGGCAATCTCGTTACCTTTATGCGCCTTAATACGCTAAACCCATGCCTGACCTTTTAGAGCAAATTGATAAGACCCGCTTACCTAAGCATATAGCCATTATTATGGACGGCAACGGCCGCTGGGCAAAAGAGCAGGGGCAAGACCGCCTGTACGGACACTATCATGGCGTGGAAAGTGTACGTGATATTGTAGAAGGCTGCGCAGAACTGGGCGTGCATTATCTTACCTTATATACCTTCTCTACCGAAAACTGGGACCGGCCGCAATATGAGATAGTAGGGCTGATGGAACTGCTGGTAACCACCATACGCAACGAAGTGGAAAGCTTGCATAAAAACAATATTAAGCTGCATGTAATTGGCGATTTGACGATGCTGCCCGGCTACGCACGAAGAGAGCTGCAGGAAGCTTTGGAATTTACAAAAAATAATACTGGCCTAAACCTTATAATGGCATTAAGCTATAGTGGACGCTGGGAGTTGCTAAACGCTGTAAAAAGTATTGCATGGGAAGTAAAAAATGGAAAACTGAATGTAGATGAAATCGATCAGGATACGTTGCAACGCTCCTTATGCACCAGCGATTTTCCAGATCCGGAACTGATGATACGCACTAGTGGCGAATACCGCATCTCTAATTTTTTGCTTTATCAACTGGCTTATGCCGAACTGTATTTTACCAATGTCCGCTGGCCCGAGTTTAGAAAAGCCAACCTGTATGAAGCCATATTGGATTATCAAAACAGGGAGCGGCGCTTTGGCAAAACCAGTGAGCAAATTACCAGCGCCTGACCATTGCTTAAAGGAGAATATAAATCCTGCTGAATTAAACTTTTCAACTTATACCCTGCAAACCTTCTAAGGCCGCCTGTTTTAACAAAACCGTTTGAAATTTACCCTTAATTTGCCGCCCAAACCCTATCCTGAAGTTTTCCATTGCCCTTATTTATTTAAGACTGACTGAATATTTGATCATGCAACGTTTTTTATCTAAATCTTTTGTAGTTGTTTTTGTGGCGCTTGCTGTAGGTGTGCCTGCTTTTTCGCAAGTTACAGATTCTACGCATCCGCAAGCGGTTGATACTACACTTCCGCAACAGGCAGACACTACAAAGCCCACTTCAGTAGACGCCAACTTACTGGCAGTTGAAAACAGTAAAATTCCAAAAGAATATACCATTGGCAGTATAAAAGTTACGGGCATCAATCATTTGGATACATCTATTGTTCTTTCCGTTTCAGGCTTGCAGGTAGGCGATAAAATCACAATTCCGGGTGGCGATAATTTTTCAAAAGCCATTACTAATTTATGGCATCAAAAATTATTTTCTAATGTTCAGGTTTTTATCACCGATGTAAAAGACGATAAGCTGTCGCTTGAATTGAACGTGCAGGAACGTCCCCGGTTGGGAAGCTTTAAATTCATTGGTGTTAAAAAATCGGAGCAGGAAGATTTGGAAAAGAAAATAGGACTGGCAAAGTCTACTATCATTACCGAAAACACCAAGCTGAATGCTACCGAAGCCATAGAAAAATATTATACAGACAAAGGATTTAAAAACGTAAAAGTAAAAATTGAGGAAAAGCCGGATCCCTCTTTTGTAAATTCAAATTCATTGGTCTTTGTGGTAGATCGTGGCAACAAAGTACATATCAACGATATTAACTTCTATGGCAATGTAAACGTTCCGGATGCCAAGCTGAAAAAGGAAATGAAGGGCACTAAGGAAATGACCAAGATGACCCTGCACCCGGAACCCAATACGGAAAGCACTTACGGTGTAAATGAAAAAGAAAAGTTTGGCGATTATATCAGGGACTGGGGCTTTCTTTCACCTTCAAAAAC
>JAICHT010000342.1 GCA_025924755.1 Chitinophagaceae bacterium
AAAGAGCAGACAGCCGCATACACGGCAATCACCCAGTCCGGCCTGCGTTGTAGCCACTTTTGTAAAGAAGATGAAAAAAGCATATTGCTTGTTAAATAGTATCCAGAATTGCAATCAGCTCTTGCAAATCATCAATGATAAATGAAGGCTCGTAAGGCATTAGTTCTTCTTTTGTAAAAGCGCCGGTGGTTATGGCAATTGAGTATAAACAGCCGGCATTTTTGCCTTCAAAAACATCTACTTCCGTATCCCCTACTTTTATTACTTTATTTGCATCTTTTACGCCGGTTTGTAACATCAATGCTTCGATCATATAAGGAAACGGCCTGCCTGCGGGCACTTCGCTGCTGGATATTACATGATCCACTATAGCACGCTGCAACCACCCCAGTTTATCAATAATGACATCCGTTATTTCTTTTGGAAAACCCGTATCGAGGCCGATTTTTATGTTCTTATTTTTTAAATAGGCAAACACGTCTTCTGCATGCGGCAATGGTTTTATCTCGGTAGCAGATGAATAGTGATCCACCATCAGCTTTAAAAAATTTTGGTGAATATCATTGATGTAGGCCACAGACACCGGCTCATTCTCAAACTCGTCCAGTATCTTTTTTATAGCATCCGTTTTTTTATAGCCCATCAGGGGGTTAATTTTTTCAACAGGTACGGTATATCCATATGCTTTTAAAGCCGTTTGAAATGCCCGCGCTATTTCGCCATTATCCTGCACGGTCGTTCCGGCAATATCAAAAACTACAAGTTCAATAGGGTGTTTCATCAATAATAATTTGTATCGTTTAAATAGTCGTAAATAAGATTTTTAAAAAAGCCCAGAGGCAAAAGCGTAGCCGTTGTGCTTTTTGCTTCTTCATCCCATAACCGCACCCTGATGATATCGCTGAAAAAAGGATGCTGCTCAAAACGGGTTACTTCATCTTCCGTCATTGGGCCACCCTGCCATAATAGTGTTTGCCGGCTGGCTGGCGACAGCTTTGCTTCATAGGCTTTATCAGTGGCTACCAGGTAGCGTTTTGCAGCTACGTGTTTTTCCACTACCGCACATACCCGTTCCGGAAAATTCCGGCTGCGTAAGAATCCGGCGCCTAATCCTTCGTGGTTTACTACCCCATATTGCCCCATTGCTTCTGTGGGCTGATGATGTTTCAACAGATGGCCAATATCGTGAAGAAATGCACCTACTATTAACTCTGCTCCTACACCTTCTTCCATGGCCTGCATGGCAGCCTGTATCATATGCGACGCCTGCGATACCGGCTCACCGTCATAATCTTCAGTGCCGTATGCTTCAAAGAGCTGTATGATTTCATCTGCAATTTGTTTAGTGAGGGAAGTGTCTACTTTCTTTAGCATTTTTTATTGTTAACAAGTGAACTGGTTTAGCCGCCTTTTTTTATTGAAATGTTTTATTGAAGAATCCACATCACACCATTAATATCATCATTGCCGCCATATTGCGATTGCAAAGCCGCTTTATAATTAGTAGTGTTCGCTGTCTGTTCGATGGCAGGATATTTAAATCGAAATGCGATACGGCCGCTATTGCCGGTGCCAGGGCCCGTTGTTAAGTTTGGTAGCCCGGTTCGTCTATAATCAAAATAGGCCTGCAAACCCGAATGGCGAAAAAGTGCTAAATACTTTTGTTGCAATATTTCCTTTAATCCATTAGCATCATTCCCTGCATAATTAACGGAGGGCTGCGTATAATAGCTATTGAAATCCACATTAACCGTGTAGGTATCATACGTTCCCAGGCTGGCACCGGGATGCAAAAAGGACAAGGTCATAGGACCGCTTTCGGGTATGCCGTAAAAAGCCATAGACGCCTGAATGCCTGCCTTGTAATATGCATCTGCATTACCCAAAGGGCCGGATGGTATCCAGCCGCGGTTGATGGCTTCTGCAATATTGAATAACATTTCAGGATAACCGATCTGTATACTGGGCTCACCGGTGTAGGTGTCGTAATAATGTTTACGGTTTAATAAGGAATACTGCCCGCTGTTGGTCTTTACATACATAGTACCCAGGTCTTCTCCCGGACTGGCACCCACAAACGCATCAAAAGAAACAGGGCTTTTACCGGCTGCTACTAAAGCGGTTGCCGGTTCGGTGGTAACATAAACCCTTGGGTCTTTTAACTGGGTGAGCAGCCCCACGTAGGTAGCAGAACTATTGTAACGCAATGCATCAAACCCAAAATTGCCCGGGTTGTTTGGATATAAGTTGGTAGGATATACATAGGTGTATTGCAGGTTATCGCTCATACTTTCCATTATCGGATAGTTGGATTTGCTATTGATAATAGTAGCAAACTGCTCTTTCACCTTCAGGTCTGCATCGTCTGCTTTTTTACTTAAATCAATCAGCAGGCGTAAGCGAAATGTATTCACCACCTTTTGCCATTTTGAAAGATCGCCATTAAAATAAATATCGCCGGCTACGCCACTTGCATTTTTAGCTACTAACGTGCCCAGTTCGGTATTGGCGCTATCCAACCATACAAATGCCTGCTGAAATACTTTTTTCTGCGGGTCATATGCAGGTGTAAGATTGTTGATGCCCTGCAAGGCTTGCGTCATAGGAATATCGCCCATCTGCAAGCTCATTTTAGTAAAGAAGTACGCTTTAAAGAACTTAGCCAAAGCACTGTAGCCATTGGGTTCGGTTAACCCGCTGTTCGTTGCTTCTTCTTCCATCTTTACTACATTCTTTAAAGTAGGATAATAGTTGCTGCCCGAACCAAAATCATATCGGTTATTGCCATAGTAATCGTAGTTGATGATGTAGTACTGATCCCACTTTTCGGCATCGGAATAAGGAGCATCATACATATCGTTCAGGATACCATTTAACAGCAGCGAGGCCGGAACAGATGTTGGCTTATTTTGGTTTTGATATAAGCTGTCGAAACTTTTTTTACAACTGGTTAACACCATTATCATGATAAGGGGCAAAGCCAGCAGGGAATATATCTTTTTCATATTGCTGAATGATTTGTGTTTAGAAAACAACATTTAAATTGAAGCCATACCGGCGTGTAGTAGGCGATTGTAATACCGTACCGGAAGTAGCATAATTGTACTGATCAAGATCCACATCTTTAAAGCGTTTGTCTTTATAGAAATACAAGAGGTTGCGGCCTACCAGCGATACGGTTACTTTTGAAAGGAATGATTTGTTTATCCATTTAGCGGGCAGGTCATACCCAATAGTAACCTCACGCAACTTTGCATATGTTTTGCTCATTAAGTTGGATTCTGCCACACCATAATATTTACTAACATAATCCTGTACGTGAGTTACCTGTGTATTGGGTGCAAACTGCAGCTCTTTATAGTTAAGGATGGCGCCATCCGGAGAACTAAAGTTTATAG
>JAICHT010000343.1 GCA_025924755.1 Chitinophagaceae bacterium
CTTCCAGACTATCGGTATGGCTGGCAAATTCTTCCAGCTTATTGTGCAGTTCTTCTTTGATGGTGATATTAATCTGGCTGGCTCTTTTAGCAATAATAGCTATAGACTGGTAAAGATTACCGGTCTTCTCCTTCATATCATTCAGATTACGGGTTTCTACGTTGTTAGGTGTCGTAGTACTAAGTTGACGTCTTAACCGGCTCATTGGTAAAATTTTTTAAATTGGTTTGAGATAAATTCAGATATTGTTCTACATCTTTTATATACTGGCTTTGCGGAAACCGGTCTATAAAGTCGCGGCATTCTGTAATTACTTTTTCAAATCGCTCCCCTTTTTTGTCCTCTACGCTCAGTTCGGCAAAACGGTAATACGATTTGATGCTCATTAATTTGTATTCATCCGATTTTTGTGAGTCGGGATACGCGTCTAATAAGCTATTGTAAGAAACAGCCGCCGCTTTAAATTGTCCTAAATTAAAATACAGTTCTGCGCTTTTACTATCCTTTGTTTCCAGCTTTTGCCTGCAAACATCAATAATATCGTTGGCCTCTTTATTTTTAGCAGACCCCGGATGCGTGCTGATGAATGCCTGCATCATTCCAATAGTCTTTAACGTATTGGTTTGGTCCAGCTCCGGCTTTGGCGATTGCTTATAAAATGTATAAGCCCTCATGTATTCAATTTCTTCTGCTCTCGCACTATTAGGAAACCGTTCAAGATATGTTTTGAAAAGATTTTCTGCATTGATATAATCGCCCTGATAGTAAGCTGTATAAGCATACTTATAGTAAATATCTTCAAATTCTTTCTGAGAAGTAAAATAAGGTATCACGTCTTCATATAACTGCTGGGCGTATGTATATTTCTTTTGGGCATAATACTTTTCGGCCATACGCAGCTTGTACTGAGGATCAGGACTTTTTAAAATCTTGCCAATACCTTGACAGCTAAACAGGAAAATTGAGACTAACACTATAAAAACAAAACGCATAAGGATGGGCAAAATTAATCAGTTCAGGCAAATATTCTCTAAATAATTCAAAGCAGTAACTGTTGGTAGTTAAGATTTATATAAATAAGCATAAAAAACCCTCCTGTTGGGGAGGGTTTTCAATATTCTAGCTTAAAGTTTTATTTTCTACCTCTAAGATTTGGATGTGGAGCAGGTACGTTTGTTGGACCTTCTTCACCGTTTGCAGCACCGCGCAAATCAACAGTATTCAGATCACCACCCTCTTGACCATATTGGAAGATGAAACGATCTGCACTGATACCTTCTTTTTCTACGAGGTAATTGATTACTGCATTCACCCGATCCCAGCTTCTTTGCTGTTGTTGCTTAGTAGAAGTACCGTATCCTATTACCACTACTTTACATTCTGGGCTATTGCGTAAGCGGGAAGCAATGCTTGCCAATAAACTCTTAGCGTCGTTGTTGATTGACATTGCGTTTCCGCTAAACGTAATGCTTGGTAAAGCACCCAATTTAGCAGCGCAATCGGTACTATCAGCTTTTGTTCCGCAATCAGCAGGACAAGGGCATTTACCTATACCATCCGCATCAACCGGCTGGCAATATGTTGGAGTTACCAATTCTTTATCACGTGCATCAGGTACGCCGTCACCATCCGTATCACGGCTTACACCATGTGTATCTACCGGAACGCCTTGCGGCGTTTGCTCCTGGTCAAATTGGTCAGTTACGCCATCACCATCTGCATCAGGCAATACTGGCTTAGGCAAACGCATCAAACGGGGATTGCGGATTTCGCTGTAGGCATAATCCAATGGATTCTGCCACCACAATGGCTCAACAGATTTAGAACCTAAATTAAAGTTCAGGCCGACTGTAGCATAGTTATATGTATCGAAATCAGAGGTAAGTACCGGAGCACCGCCTACCTGCTCTGCCCAACGCTGGCCATCTAACAGATCGGTTTTTGTAATGGTAAACCGGTCTTCAATTGCCAGGTTGATTCTGTTACTTAATTTAAACGCCATACCTAAACCCAAGTGCGTAACGGGTTGAAAGGAGTTGCCAAATAATTTGGCACGTTGTGTACCATAATTGTCAGCTGGAGTTTCGTAGGAATCATCCATCATTGCCTTCAAAGCCTTGATGGTTTCTTTACGGTTTTTGTAAACGCCGCCTGATATGGAAGAGAAATTATATGGAGAACCGTTGTTCAATGCATTTACTTTCACATCATACATAGTGGCACCAAATCCAAAAATACCATATACATTAAAGCCTGTTTTTGCTTTATGAAAACGGATGTTGTTAAAGGTAACAATACCTTCCAGGGCTAAATCCTGGGTTTTGTTTTTATAATTATAGTACACATTTGATGGAGCCGTGTAGCCCGTTGTAGTCCATGCAGGGTTGTTAAAATAATTGCTGGAAGGTTTCCAGTTCAAACCCTTGCCAATACCATACATATACTCTAACCGCAAAGAAAACACATAACCGAGTGCTTTACGGATGTGCAGGCCAAAACCTGGGGAAAGCCGTGAGGAAACATCACCGCCAATTCCGAAAGAACCTGCTTTCACACCAACTTCCCACTGGTTCCTGGGCTTAGCAGGAAAGTTATACGTGCCGTTCATAAACTCCGTATGCTGAGGCATTCTTTTAGAAGGAACTACAGATGAATCTGATACATCATAATTGGATCCCGTAGTTCCGGAGGTCTGGGTGTTTTGAGAAAAACCGTACGAGGCTAACAGGCACAATGAACCTGCTAAAAAAGAGTACTTTTTGCTTGCCATAACTATAAATTAAATTTAAAAAACATATCCTAAAGAGGTACAAAAATATATATTGACGTACAATTACCAAAACTTTAAATTATTATTTACGTATTTGCAATTTTCAGTGCTCGTTTTCATATGCAACTTTTCTACAATTCCTATACCACAAGGTTTCATAACTTTTGAGTTGTAACTTGCCGCCAATTTACGAATGCAGTTACCCGTTAATTTAATACAGGATGAATTAAAGATCTTTGAACATAAGTTTAAAGACGCCGTAAAAAGCAATGTATCCATGCTGGATCGTATTATGCAATACGTGGTAAAGCGCAAAGGCAAGCAACTGCGGCCCATGTTTGTTTTTTTGTCGGCCAAGCTTTGTGGTACGGTTAACGAATCTACCTATCGGGCAGCTTCGCTGGTAGAACTGTTGCACACCGCTACTTTGGTACATGATGACGTGGTGGACGATTCGCTGGAGCGCAGAGGTTTTTTCTCAGTATACGCCTTATGGAAAAATAAAGTTTCGGTATTGGTGGGCGATTATCTACTATCAAAAGGTTTGTTGCTTTCCTTAAATAATAACGATTACCGCATTTTGCAGCTACTATCGGATGCGGTAAAAAAAATGAGCGAGGGAGAAC
>JAICHT010000344.1 GCA_025924755.1 Chitinophagaceae bacterium
AAAGCTACATCCGCTACGCCTTCCACATCACCGCCAATAATTTCGTTGGCGCTGCTGCTAGGCAGTTTGTCGGTAATAGTAGTACGTTCTCCGGAGGTATTTATTCTGGAAATACGGCCGCCTGTTACGCTGCCTTTGTATGGCCCTACAGGAAACGGAACCTGCGTACACATTTCTGCAGTAGAAGTGGTAGTGCCTCCAAGTCCTCCCTCAGCTACATACAAATTTCCATCAGGCCCAAACTTTAATCCACGTGGGTTGTTCAGGCCGGTGGCAAATACCTTAACCGTTACAGTAGTTTGTTCATTGCCTGTACAATCGGGTAATTCTTTTTTGCAAGCAGATAAAAGAAGGGCAGTAATGATGACTAACTGCCAGGTAATGTTTTTCTTCATAAAACTTCTTTTTAGTTTTTGATAAATTGGTTGAAATGTGTGCAAACGTGTTGCTGTTACTTTGTTTTAGTAGAGTATGAATTTTGATAAATCCATTCTTTGCAAGGGTATGAAGAAGAAGTAGGGACGGCTTTAAAAGCAGTATTTTAAAAGGGCAGCAAGAAAGAACTGAACGGGAAAAATAAGTGTCACCTAAATTAATACTATGCATTAAGAATTGCAAGTAAACACCGGCAATATATTTTATAAGATACTGTACAGTTTAAACTATATGAAGTTAATATGGCAACTTTGCCGAATTGAATTTATCACAGGCAACTGCAAAGGTTACCAAAGTTTTTCTGGGCAAGAAGCAATACTAAACACTCATTTGAAGTGCTCCCAACAATGCATCCGAGTATTTATTTTGATTTTAATATCCATTCCCTGATTGGGAACGGTTTGTTATGTTGAGCGTAGTGTAGTTTTAAATTTTGATGAAAGTCAGCAAGGTAAGGCTCTGCAAAGTTTTCAGACGTAAACATCCGGCTTACGGTGTAATTCATATCAAATGAATAGCTTACTATTTCTTCATAATCTCTGAACTTTTCTTCGGGTATGTGGTAGGTAGCCATATAAGCTTCTCCCGGCATGGCCGTGTTGTCAAAATACAGTTCGATGCGTACTACAAATTGCTGGCCCATGTAGGTAAAAAGTAACTCCTTTTGTTCGCTGATGCTTATCTTTTTAAAAAAAACCGCATATGCGTTTCCGCTCATGGCTTCTTTTAACTGGTTTAATAATTTTATTCCAATGTCTTTAAACACCATCAATCTTTTATAATCATTTATCATCTCCGTATTCATAAATCTGGATGCGCTGTTTTTTATAAAATAATAGTTATATGCTGTTTATTTTACTATTGGCAGGCTGCCCTGCAGTTTAATAAAGTTATTGAAAACACCAAGGTATGTTACCTTTTCTTGCGGCTCGTTTGCATTGGGACGATATACCATTTGGTAAATAGAAAAAACCAGGAGGTAAGCTGTGCGTCCACCTGTTACATCCGCCGCATATCCTTTTGCATTTTTGTAATAAGTAAAGTCATTATTGTTAGGATTGGTAGCTATCAAAACAGCCAATACTATCAATGTAATTGCCCACCTTTTAAACTTTGCCAGTATAAACATAACCTGACTGATTTTAATTTAGAGATGAAGCTACTGTATTTAAAATGATGATTGGCTTGGTGCTTTTTGTTATTGCAAACAGAAGTGGTCAATTCGAAGATTCAGATGATATTATGTTGCTCTGAATCCCTACCCTGGCTTCAAACTCACTGATCAGTTGAAAGCGGTTGCGTTGCCGTAAAGGTTCTTCGCATATGCGTATTTCCACTTTCCCTTTTCTGATACACAATAACACCAGGTCGTCCGCCTGCTTGTCTTTGTTGTATCGTAAATAAAAGTAGTGCTTACGGTCGCTTAAAAAATAGGTTGCATTGTGTCGCAAATAAGTTTTGCTAGTCATCTTTTAAAATCGGCGTTTTTTCTTTTAAACCAATAGCTTTGAGAAAGTAAATTTTACAACTTATAACAATCCATTGAAATTAAATCATTGGCCTGGATCAACAAGAAATTCATTTATGTTATCATGAAAAAGTTAACCTGTGTAACGCCCGGTATTCTTGAATACGGCGAGGCTACAACTCCCAATGTAACCAAAGGGCAGTCTGTTTTAAAAATTCAGCGTATTGGTATTTGCGGTACCGATCTGCACGCTTTTGAAGGCACGCAGCCCTACTTTACCTATCCAAGAATATTGGGCCATGAAATTGCTGCCACGTTTGTAGAAGGCGATGAAGCTTTTGGTTTTGAAAAAGGAGAAGCTGTAACTTATATTCCCTACTTTAATTGCGGTACCTGTATTGCCTGTAGAAATGGTAAACCTAATTGCTGCACACAAATACAGGTAAGTGGCGTGCATGTAGATGGCGGCATGGCAGCATACCTATCCGTTCCTTCTTCTTCGCTTGTACATGGAGAAGGTTTGGAGTATGATGAACTGGCATTGGTAGAACCCTTGGCTATTGGCGCGCATGGTGTAAAAAGAGCTGCGATAAATAAAGGAGAAAACGTGTTGATAATAGGTGCCGGGCCTATAGGGCTGGGTGTTATGTCCTTTGCAATGATTGCTGGTGCCACTGTGATAGCATTAGATATCAATGCTAACCGGCTGCAATTTTGTAAGGACAAGCTGCAGGTACAGCATAGTATAAACGCCGGTTCGGGTGATGTTTTATCGCAATTAAAAGAAATAACAAATGGCGATATGCCCACCGCGGTGATTGATGCAACCGGCAGCTTAAAGGCTATTAATACTGCATTTCAATATATGGCGCATGGAGGCCGGTATATATTGATTGGTTTGCAAAAAGGTGATATCTGCTTCAGCCATCCGGAGTTTCATAAAAGAGAAGCAACCTTAATGAGCAGTAGAAATGCTACCCGCGAAGATTTTGAATATGTGATTGCATGTGTAAAAAAAGGACTTGTGTGCCCTGAAGATTTCATAACGCACCGGGTAAAATTTGACGAGGTAAAAGCTAGTTTTGAAAGTTGGCTTCACCAGGAAAACGGCGTCATTAAAGCCATGGTAGAACTATAAAGAAACGATTCCGTACGTAACATATTTTTCTTCTTACAATAAAGCAAACAGAATATTAACTTTAGATAGATTTTACTATACCTGCAATAAAGCAACTGAAACCTATGGCCATATCAAGAAGAAAAATACTAAAGGCAATGGCGCTTACAGTACCTGCGCTTAAGTGGATGCCTGCATACGCTTTTCAGCAACCGGGCATTGCTATTCAATCGGGAGCGTTTAAGGGTACCCGTGAGTCGCTAAAAAATTATGAGATACCGCAGTGGTTTAAAGATGCCAAGTTTGGTATATGGGCACATTGGGGGCCGCAATCTGCTATCGAGGCC
>JAICHT010000345.1 GCA_025924755.1 Chitinophagaceae bacterium
GTTGAATAAGAAGTGCTGCTAAGGCTTAAAATTCTTACGTAGGTTAGCCCGTCATCGGTAGTGTCGGCGCTGGCTGTAGAAGATACATTTTTCTTCCATTGCTTTCCTACTTTGGTTCCAATAATAAGAGTGCTGTCAATTTCATGAACGGCTGGTGCCAATGGATCCGGATCATATGTAGCCGGTGCATCGCCAAAATCCGCTTTTGGATGAAAGGGCCCGGAGGCATCTCCGGCATTGCCCACCCATGCCGTGCCTTTTGCAGTTGTAATAGTAACAGCCGTGCCTTTTGTTCCATTCTGATTATATTTTTCTACCACGTTTCTTACCGCATATAAATCGCCGGCCCACGTCATACCCGACTGGCCAGCCGTAGTGCTATAATTCACTAAGCTTCCGTTTACTAAATTAAAGTGCTTGATCTGGCTGCCGGAAGAAGCAGTAGAGGTATTAAAATCATACAGCGTATCGCCTTTTATCATGAAATCACCCCAATCGTGGTTATTAGAAGGCACGCCATATACCTGGTAGGCAGATGAGGGATTGCCAGTAGTAGCATCTATATTAATTCGCCATACTATAGATTTTCGGTTAGAGCTACTATTAGGTATGCCTCCTTCTATACCTAAGTATAAGGCACCATCGAAATAACTGGCGGCTGCCGACTCAACGCCCTGGTCAAAAGTGGGTATGCCTAAAGTAGTAATATCAGCTACAAAGTCTGAGCTCGTTTCTGTGTTATAATCGTACTTTCTTATCTTTTTATTTGTAGATGCAGAAGTGGAACCATCCACCACATAATATAAAATATGATGATAGGGATCGTAAGCAAAGGAATTGATATAAGTGGCGCCTGTTTCTGTAAATAATTGATAAGCTTTGCCCGTAGCCGGATCCAGCATATATGCTGAATTATTATCCGGCGTGGTTAAAAAATAATCGGGCTGGCCGGTAAATGGCTGGTTCAATCCTGTTTTTTGATAATTAGTTGGGAAGCTGCCAGAGCTACAAGCTGTAATGTCTGAAATCCAGAAAGAGCCGTCCTCCTTAACTTTTCCGCTACCGACACCTGTATTGGAAATGGTTAATTTAAAACTGGTAACCGGCCCGGCAATATCTACATTAATGGTTCCGTCCGTTGAGTTATCAGCCGATGCCGATGAAGTAGCCGTTACAGAAGCACTGGTACCATTGACTGGGGTGCCAAGTACTGTTCCCGAGATTTTTGCTATAGTAACACTTTGCGCTGTAGCTCCATTTAATGCTGTTATTGTAACCTTCTGACTCACATCAATATCATAAACCGAAAACTTTACATTTTGAACTGCGTTGAGAAAGGTGAAGGTTACAGTGCCATCTCCAGTAAATTGTATATCGGCACCGGTGCCATACGATCCCGTTTCTCCCGTATTGGTAGTATTATCTCCTCCCACAGCAGTACCCGTATAGGAATGGTTTATAGTAAGCTTTTGTGTACCAAATGCAAAGTTTTGTGTAGTAATGGCGGCTGTACTTACACCAGTACCATATATGCCTGAATTGAAGAAACTCAGGTTATCCCAATTCAACTGCGCCTGGGTATATCCTGTCGGGCATTGGGCTATTGTTTTGTTATAACCTGCTAACAAGGTTAAAACGGAAACAAACAGTAGGGATGGCTTTTTCATAATTTCGGATTTTGTTCACCAGGCCAGAATGCCTGGTTTTATTAATAGCAGCTCACTATATAGCTTAGAAAACTTTGGGTATGCAAGAAAAAGAGTGAAAGAAAGCGTATAAAATGATTTGCTACCAACAGGTGAAAACCGCAACAACTCGTAAGATACAGTCGGTTGCACAAAGCGGTATAATGTTCTTAAGCAGTTGGTTTTCATCAACATTGGAATTAGTTAGGTTGTCAAATACAAATATGTCCGTTTACTTTTTTAATAGCAACAGGTAAAAATAATTTCTGTTCCGGCAAGGGCCACTTTTAGTATATTAAATTTAATACCTGCATTAACTATTTGCTATCAATTTCTTACAATTAAACATTTACCCTTATGATTTTTTAAAGATAGAGGCTTTCGTTATTTTACTACGTAGTATAACTGCCGTGCCTACACAAAATACTCAATCCATTTTTTGCGTTTATAGTAAGCATAGCTACGGCTACGCTGAAAGACTTAATTTTACTTTTACATTATGAACCAACAGCAAAAACCTATTATTGGCATTAGTTGTGGCGATATTAACGGTATCGGCACTGAAGTAATTATAAAAACTTTTGCCGATCACCGCATATTGGAGCAATGCACCCCGGTAATTTTCGCATCCAACAAACTCATAAATTTTTATCGCAAAGCAGTACCCGAAGCCAACTTTAACTATCAAAGCATCAAAGATTTTTCGAAGGTTAATATCAAGCAGATTAATGTATTTAACTGCTGGGACGAAGAAGTAAGCATTACTCCCGGCCAGTTAAATGAAAAAGGAGGCTTGTATGCCGTAAAGTCGTTGCAGGCAGCTATTGATGCCTTGAGGGAAGGACATATACAAGGCATTGTAACGGCACCCATACATAAAAAAAATGTACAGTCTGCCAACTTTAATTTTACGGGACATACGCCGTTTTTAAAAAGTGTTGCTGAAGTAGATGATGTATTGATGATATTATATACCGGCAATTTTAGAGTGGGTTTGGTTACAGAGCATATTCCGGTTAGCGAAGTGGCATCGCATATTACCAAAGAAGCCATTTTATCGAAGCTGTATTTACTGGATCAAAGCCTGAAAAAAGACTTCGGTATTGATAAACCCAAAATAGCCGTGCTGGGCCTAAACCCGCATGCAGGAGATGAAGGATTAATAGGCACCGAAGAAGAGCGGATTATAAAACCGGCCCTCCACCAGGCAAAGCAAAATATGCTGGTATATGGCCCGTTTAGCGCTGATGCATTTTTTGCACGCCGCAGCTTTCAGCAATTTGATGGTGTACTGGCTATGTACCACGACCAGGGATTGATACCATTTAAAACCATTGCTATGGGAGAAGGAGTGAATTTCACCGCCGGACTTCCTTTTGTACGCACTTCACCCGATCATGGAACCGCTTTTGATATTGCAGGTAAGGACATGGCCGACCCTACTTCTTTTATGACTGCCGTATTTGAGTGCCTTGATATTATAAACCGCCGAATGGAATATGAAGAACGGCACAAAAATCCGCTGCGTAAAATAACAGCAGAAGTATTAAAAAATGTAGAGGATGAGCGGATTGATGATAGTATAGACCGGTAATTACCGGCTTTTGAAAACCGCATCCGCTA
>JAICHT010000346.1 GCA_025924755.1 Chitinophagaceae bacterium
AAACTCGTTAAAAGAAGCGATTGAAGACATATTAAAAAGCAACTATGAGAATATAAAAAGAAACGCCCGTAAATATGCTGAGGAGTTTCTTTCAACAGAACAAGTTGTTCCCCGGTATATAGAGTCCATGCAATAGTAATAGTAAACCTTACCGCAAAGAAGTGTTGCTGTAACATATTCATTATTGTTTCTGATAAGTTCATTGCGCAGAAGTTATAATAGTTGGAATTGATGGCAGAATCTACACTCATTCAGCTTTCTTTTTTAAAACTAAGTATATGATTAATATTGGTATCATAGGCTATGGTTACTGGGGTCCTAACCTCGTCAGGAATTTCTTTGCTGCAAAAGACTGCTGCGTAAAAGCAGTAGCAGATGCACGGCCGGAGCGGCTGCAGCAATTAGTCAAAATGTTTCCGTCTATTGCAGGTTTGCACGATGCAGATGACATTATATACAATTCCAACATTGATGCGGTCATCATTGCTACACCTGTTTTCTCTCATTTTCCACTGGCAAAAGAAGCGCTTTTACAAGGTAAGCATGTGCTGATCGAAAAGCCGATGACATCTTCTGTAGAGGAGGCGCAAATATTGATGGAGCTGGCCGAACAAAAAAATCTCTTGCTCATGGTTGATCATACTTTTTTATATACCGGTGCAGTGGAAAAGATGAAGCAACTGATAGAAAGCGAAGAACTGGGAACGATAAAATATTTAGACTCAACAAGAATTAACCTTGGCTTGTTTCAACCGGATATTAATGTGCTGTGGGACCTTGCTCCTCATGATATCTCCATATTAAATTACATTATCAAAGACCATCCGTATAGTGTAAATGCTACAGGCACTACGCATACCAATAACGCGATCGAAAATATAGCCTACCTCACGGTTAATTATCATTCAGGATTTATTGCCCATTTCAACTGCTCATGGACAAGCCCGGTGAAGGTAAGGATGATGTTGATAGGCGGCAATCGGAAAATGATTTTATACAATGATCTTGAACCCACTGAAAAGATCAAAATTTATGACACGGGTTATAACCATACAACCGATGAAGAAAAAAAACGGGTTATGGTAGATTACCGGACCGGCGATATTCATGTGCCAAAGCTAAATACGACAGAGGCGCTTTTAGGAATGGCAAATGATTTTATTGGCTGCATACAGGAAAAAAAGCAGCCTAAATCCTGTAGTCAGATTGGCTTGGATGTGGTTAAGATCCTGGAAGCATCCAATAAGTCAATCAAAAATAACGGCTGCGAAGTATTGTTGCATGCACCGGATAAAGTAGCCAAACACACTTATTACGAAACAGCGATACAATAAAATGGAAACGGTCTCTATTAATAACGACAAGCAAAGCCTGCAAAACGTAAGGTTGGGAAAAGAGGTTACGATCTTCAATTTCGTAAATGCATATGGATGCAGTATAGACGACGGATCTAAAATAGGAGCTTTTGTAGAGATACAGAAAGGAGCCACCATCGGTAAGAACTGCAAGATTTCCAGTCACACTTTTATTTGCGAAGGCGTACATATTGCCGATAATGTATTCGTTGGGCATAACGTAACCTTTATCAACGACAAATTTCCAAGAGCTACTAACGGGGATGGAGCTTTGCAAACCGGAGCCGATTGGAACTGCGTGGAAACCTATGTGGAGCAAAGTGCTTCTATTGGCTCCAGCGCCACTATACTGTGTGGCGTTCGGATAGGGGGAAAAGCTATTGTGGGAGCCGGTTCGGTAGTTACCAAAGATGTGCCGCCCTATGCAGTGGTGGCCGGAAACCCGGCCCGTATTATTAAATATTTAGAAACAACACCTGCCTGATATGAATACCGTAGCAGTACCCCATAAAATAGCCTGCCTTGACCTGAAGGGGCAGCATCAGCAAATTAAAAAAGAAGTATTCGAGGCTTTTGAAAAAGTATATGATACCACTGCGTTTTCGGGAGGGCCTTTTGTAGAAGAATTTGAAAAAAAATTTGCAGCATTTTGCCATACCAAATACGCGGTAGGGGTTAACAATGGCACTTCTGCCTTATACCTGGCTATGCTTGCATTGGGTATAGGTAAAGGCGATGAAGTTATTGTACCCGCCAATACGTTTATTGCTACAGCCTGGGCGGTGTCCTATACAGGTGCTACTCCCGTATTTGTAGATTGTACGGATGATACATGGCAGATCGATGCAGCGAAAATAGAAGAGAAAATCAATGCAAATACAAAAGCTGTAGTGGGTGTGCATTTGTATGGGCAGCCATTTGATATAGAGTCCGTAGCCGCTATTTGCCACAAACACGGGCTTTATTTAGTGGAGGATGCGGCGCAGGCACAGGGTGCTCAATATAAAGGTATACCTGTTGGCTGCTTTGGCGAAATGGCCTGCTTTAGTTTTTACCCCGGAAAAAATTTAGGCGCCTGCGGTGAAGCCGGTGGTATTACCACCAGCAAGGATGTATATTACAAGCATTTGCTAAGCTTAAGGAATCATGGTTCGGAAGTGCGGTACTACCATGATGAAATTGGCTTTAATATGCGCATGAGTGGTTTAGAAGGAGCCGCCTTAACTGTGAAATTAAAATACCTGCGGGGATGGAACAACCGGCGAAAAGAGATTGCACGCCGTTATCAAAATGAAATTGATAATATACAGATAACCGTACAGGCACAACCTGAGTGGGCCGCGTCTGTCTATCATTTATTTGTAATAACAACAGACGACAGGGATAGGCTTAGTAAGTATCTCAACGAAAATAATATATATCCCGGCCTGCATTACCCGGTTCCCTGCCACCTGCAAAAGGCGTACAGCCATCTGAAATATCAGGAAGGTGATTGCCCGAATGCAGAGTACCTCGCCAGCCACTGTTTATCATTGCCTATGTATGCTGAACTGACGGATAAAGAAGTGGAACATGTTATTGATGTGTTGAACCGGTATTGATGTATGCTGATAAATAAACTATGCGAAAGAGTACAGGCGCTTAATCTTGATTTGAAGGGTAAGGTAGTAGTAACAGAGGCGGCTACAGGTGCCTATATGGTAACGCCCATTTTAGCGGCACTGGCCGGTGCTAAAGTATATGCCTTTTCAAAAAATACCCGCTATGGCACTGTTGATGAAGTTTTTGCAAAGACCAAAAAAGTATATTCCGATTTTACAGATGCCTTGGATATCACCTTCATTGATAACCTTACACCGCACATCATTGCACAGGCAGACATCATCACCAACTCCGGCCATCTACGCCCATTGAACGAAGAGAAATTGCAATATGCAAAAGATAATGTGGTG
>JAICHT010000347.1 GCA_025924755.1 Chitinophagaceae bacterium
AGTGCTTTCTGAATAACGTCTGGATAAAAAATAAATACTTTGACACTACTAAACCCACTCTGCTTTTAAACTCGCATCACGATACGGTAAAACCAAATAAAGGATATACAACAGATCCATTTTTACCTGCAGAAAAAGATGGTAAATTATATGGCCTCGGAAGTAATGATGCCGGCGGTTGTTTGGTATCCTTGTTGGCTGCTTTTTTATACTTCTATAATCAACCGAATTTAAAATATAATCTAATTTTCGCTGCTACTGCAGAAGAAGAAATATCCGGCAGCAATGGTATCGAAGCATTACTGCAATCACCTGAGTTTTTACAATCAACCGGAGAACTTAACGAACTTGCTTTTAAGGGATGGGCAGCTATAGTAGGTGAACCTACTTTAATGCAGATGGCAGTAGCAGAAAGAGGCTTGATGGTGTTGGATTGTACTGCGAAGGGCATAGCCGGCCACGCTGCCCGCAATGAAGGAGAAAACGCCATATATAAAGCAATGAAAGATATAGCGTGGCTGCAAACATTTCAGTTTGAAAAAGTTTCTCCTTTACTGGGTGCTGTAAAAACAAGCGTTACGGTTATTGAAACGGAGAACAAGGCGCATAACGTGGTGCCGCCACAATGTACGTTTGTTGCAGACGTACGGGTAAATGAACTGTACACTTTTGAAGAAGTATTAGAGGTATTGAAAAATAATATGCACAGTGATATACAGCCAAGAAGCACCCGTTTGCGTTCTACGGCTATATCGCTGCAACATCCGCTGGTAAAGGCTGGTATGGCTTTGGGTCGCACTTATTATAGCTCGCCTACTACATCCGATAAGGCGTTGATGCCCTTTGAAGCTTTGAAGATGGGTCCCGGCGATTCGGCAAGAAGCCATAGTGCAGATGAATTTATTTTTCTTTCAGAAATTAAAGAAGGCATTGATTTATATATTCAACTGTTATCTCGAATTTTAGAATAAGCTAAACGCAAAAAGCTAAACGCATGGTAACTAAAGTGCGTTTAGTAGTACGCATTTAGCATTAAGCATTCATCATGAAACTTTGGCAAAAAGAAAACACATCAGTTTCAAAACTCATAGAAAAATTTACTGTTGGTAACGACAAAGATTTTGACATCCTGTTAGCACCCTATGACGTAGAAGGTTCTATTGCCCATGTAAAAATGCTTGCAGAAGTGGGCCTGATGACCAAAGACGAAGCAGCAATTGCAGTAAAGGCACTCGAAGAAATTTTACACGAGATTCATAATTCAAAATTTGCGATTGAAGAAGGTGTGGAAGATGTGCATTCACAGGTGGAGTTTTTACTCACTAAACGCATTGGTGATATTGGAAAAAAAATTCATAGCGGCCGCAGCCGGAACGACCAGGTAGCAGTAGATATTAAGTTGTATTTGCGTGCCGAAGTAGTGCAGGTAAAAGAAGAAGTAAAAAAATTATTTGACTTATTGGTAGCGCAAAGTGAGGCATATAAAGACAAACTATTACCGGGTTATACGCACCTGCAAATAGCCATGCCTTCTTCCTTCGGGCTATGGTTTGGCGCTTATGCAGAAAGCCTTACAGATGATATGGAAATGCTGGCTGCCGCTTATACAATTACCAATAAAAACCCGTTGGGAAGTGGTGCCGGCTATGGTTCTTCCTTTCCGCTGAATCGAACCTTAACCACTCAACTCCTTAACTTCGCTACACTCAATTACAATTCGGTGTATGCACAAATGACGCGTGGGAAAACGGAAAAAATAGTTGCCATGGCACTTAGTTGTATTGCTGCTACGGCAAGCAAACTGGCAATGGATTGCTGTCTATATCTAAACCAGAACTTTGGCTTTATTTCGTTTCCGGCAGAACTGACTACGGGTAGCAGTATAATGCCGCATAAAAAAAATCCGGATGTGTTTGAATTGATCCGGGCCAAATGCAATCGCATCCAGTCTATACCTAATGAACTTATTTTATTATTGAATAATCTTCCGTCCGGCTATCACCGGGATCTGCAGCTGACAAAAGAAATCCTATTTCCTGCTGTTGAAGCACTAAAAGCCTGCCTGCAATTAACGGTTGTGATGCTTTCCAATATTCAGATAAAAGACAATATACTTGCCGATGAAAAATACAAATATCTTTTTAGCGTAGAAGCGGTAAACGAACTGGTGAATAAAGGCATTCCTTTTAGGGAAGCCTATCAGCAAGTAGGCAACCAAATTGAAAATAACACCTTTCATTTCGATAGTACCCAACCGCTGCATCATACGCATGAAGGCAGTATTGGCAATCTGAATACTAAAGAAATAAAAGTCGCTATGGAAGCAGCTTTGAACAAGTTTACTATCGAATAAACATACTCTTTATTGCAAAAAATCAATTCAGCAATTCTTCTGTTTTACAAATAACATTTTCATTTGGAATTTTTATTTTTTCTTTAAATGCAGAAGTGTGTATTACAGCAACCGGCGCTTCCGGTTCTTTAATTCCGGCTAGTTCCAAACTCTTTTTCTTCAGTTTCCTGGTGCTTACATCTTCTACAATGCCGTCTGGGCAAAGTATTATGGAAACTTGTTTTTTATGAAGCCAATCCGCGGATTGCAATTTGTTACAACTCAACACACCAATCAGGTAATGCCTTGATCCCTGGTAGTAGAATTCTTCTATCCACTCAAAGTCACTCATATTGATATCATTCCAGTTATCAAAACTTACATAAAGCCGCAGGTAAAAGTCAGTAGATAATTCATTTTCTACGATATTATTTCGTTTGCGGTATTCATATCGGTATTGATAGCGCAACGCAGAAATATCGCTCATTACAGCGGAAGCAGTAGGATAACGGCCGGCACCTTTGCCATATAAAAATTGCTTGTCTGCAAATGAACTTTCAATTACCACACCATTGTATTCATTTCTCACAGCATACAACTGGCTTTCATTGGTTATAAATTGTGGCAAAACCAAAGCGGCTACTTTACCATTGTTTAGTTTTTTAGCCTGCGCTATTAACTTGATCTGGTAATTTTTTTCTGCAGCAAAAGTGGCATCATACGCACTGATATTAGATATGCCTTTGTGCAATATATTTTCAGGATGCGACAGTATTCCATATGCATGCGTAAGCAAAAGAGTCAGCTTGTTAGCAGCATCTGTACCTTCTACATCCAACGCCGGGTTACTTTCAGCAAATCCCAATTGCTGCGCCTGCAAAAGTGCTTCTTTATAAGCAATCTTTTCGCCCAGCATCTTGGTTAATATATAATTGGTAGAACCGTTTATAATAC
>JAICHT010000348.1 GCA_025924755.1 Chitinophagaceae bacterium
CGCTCTAAATTGTTTGCCATTCAGCAATGTAAAATTTACTGAATTAATGGTCAATGTACTACTTGTAGTATTATTTAAAGTAGGATCGGTACTAATTGAAATGTTGCCTGTATTTGTGCTTGATACAGTAGTCCAATTTGGACTTTGAGTACTTCCTAAATTAATTTCCCAAGTAACTGGTGTTGCATTTTTTGGAGTAGCAACAGCAGTGAAAGTAACATTATCGCCATGTGTTGCAGCTACATTTTGAGGATTAGAAGTTATTAAAGGAGCATCCGTAAATGTCCACTCCGCATGTAAACCCGAGCTTTGACCTTCCGCCGTTAACTTCAGTGTAGCGCCCAATTCATCTTCATCTAATGGCACGGTCCATTGTGCAGATATATTTCCACTGGCATCAGCAGATACCGTCCAGGGCTGGTGAGCAGTACTGGTAGTATTATCACTGGTTGTATCGCCAACGTGTGTTATTTGCAGGGTTACAGTTTCATTTGACTGAAAGCCACTACCGGTAATGGTTACTATAGAACCAGGGGGATAATCCAGTTTGTCGGTTTGTATAGTGGCACCGGATGTTGTTTGAGCAGACGATACAGCTGCTACAAAAGAAAATACCATTACAACAAATGGCAATAGCAGGGTGCGTAGATGTAGGCGCATATAGAGCAGTTTAGTTTTACTGGCTTTAAGGCATCTCCTTTAGATGCACAAATACTATGTTTACAGAAGGATACTGTATGAACAGTTTAGAATAAACAATAAAATTTATTGCTCATTGTTCGGAGGATGGTGGATGGCTAAAGTGTAAGCAAAGCGCCTTACTATTGTACTAATATCCAATAGTAATTCTCATATCCATATTTAATTCGCCTGTAATAGTGCTTTCTGTCGGTAAAATCCATTTTTCTCTCGTTTAAATACTGCTGAGTTTTCAATTAACTTCTTTAATATCCATAAAGTCAATAACGCTTTCTTTAATGCTTTAAAAGCTCGAAAATATAAGGTTTGCCTAAGAATATTAATATGGAATCTGGTGTAATCAGGAGGATTACCGTTCAAGGAACGATAGATGGAACTTGCTTAATATGCGTCTGGAACCTTTCAAGCAATGGAAGAGAAAAGTATAAAATGGAGTAAGCAATTTTAAAAAGGTCTGATATGATCTTGGTTGAAGTAGATTAGGAGCAGTACTTATAGCATATTTTATTGCAGGAGGATTGATATATATTAAAATATTAAAAGCAGTGCAGGCTATTCTTATTTTTACCTTTATCTATTAAGCATTGCCAGGCAACCAAAGCAGCATATAAAGACTTATAGCACAAGCCATGATCGTACATCCAACAAACTTATATAAAACACCGGGCTATAAAACCATATCCAATTGGCTACATACCAAAGGTTATAAACCTTTTGCTTACCAGCAGGCGGCCTGGCAACATATCGTCAATAATGAAAGCGGACTGGTAAATGCACCTACCGGCACGGGCAAAACCTTTTCCGTTTTTCTGGGAGCTCTTATTCAATTCATCAATCAACATCCCGGCAGCTATCAAACAAAAAGCAAAAACGGTTTGCAATTGCTTTGGATCACTCCGTTGCGTGCCCTGGCAAAAGACGTTGGACGTGCGATGGAAGAAGTAATTGCCGAATTGAATATGCAGTGGAAGGTGGGTATCCGAAACGGCGACACATCCCTATCCGACAGGCAAAAACAAAAAAGGCAGGTACCTGAAGTATTAATTATTACGCCTGAAAGCTTGCAGTTGCTGCTGGCTCAAAAAGAATATCCTGCTGTATTTAAAACATTGAAAATTTTAGCAGTAGATGAATGGCACGAGTTAATTGGTTCTAAAAGAGGTGTGCAGGTAGAACTGGCTATCAGCAGGATATGCGGCTTGAGAAAGAAGTTGATCGCTGACAGTTTGCAGATGGAAGATGAAGGGCTTGATGAAACAAAAACCAATAGCGAATTTGAATCAAAATCAAGACCAAAACCTTTAAACTCCTCAACCTCTCAGCCGCTTTCTATCTGGGGCATATCAGCTACTATCGGCAATCTAGAGCAAGCCAAAGACGTACTATTGGCATCTCTTAGCTCCTCCCCTTCAGGTAGAGGCCAAGAGGGGGCTATCATCCGATCGCAACTAAATAAAAATATAGAAGTAGATTCTATTATTCCCGATGAAATTGAAAAATATCCGTGGGCGGGGCATTTGGGTATTAAGCTGGTACACAAAGTAATTCCCATTATCAACCAAAGTAAAACCACGCTTATTTTTATTAATACGCGTGGCATGAGCGAACAGTGGTATCAGGCTTTGCTAAATACAGCGCCCGACCTGGCCGGTGCTATTGCGCTTCATCATGGCAGTATAGAACAGGAGTTGCGGCTATGGGTAGAAGATGCCTTACATGACGGAAAATTAAAAGCAGCAGTTTGTACAGCCAGCCTTGATTTGGGTGTGGATTTCCGGCCCGTAGAAACAGTGATACAGGTAGGATCGCCAAAAGGAGTGGCTCGTTTTTTACAGCGGGCAGGTCGCAGTGGTCATAGCCCGGATGCTGTGAGCAAAATATATTTTTTGCCTACCCATTCGTTAGAGTTGGTAGAAGCTGCCGCTCTAAAATCAGCAATTACAGAATCGTTTATTGAAAGTCGGGAACCGTTGATGCTGTGTTATGATGTACTGATACAATACCTGTGTACACTGGCAGTTTCCGATGGCTTTTTACCGGATGAAATTTTTAAAGAAGTAAAAAACACCTATTGCTTTGCAGAGATCACCGAAGAAGAATGGAACGAACTATTATACTTTATTACCGCCGGCGGTAATGCACTGCAACAATATGATGAATATAAAAAAGTAGAAGTGGAAGACGGCATTTATAAAATCAAAAGCCGCCGCATAGCCATGCGCCACCGTATGCATATTGGTACTATTGTAAGCGAAGCCATGCTAAAAGTAAAGTTCATGACGGGTGGCTATATTGGTATTATAGAAGAATGGTTTATCTCACGCCTGGAGCCCGGTGATGCGTTTACACTGGCAGGCCGTCAGCTGGAACTGGTTACTATAAAAGACATGACGGTACTGGTAAAAAAATCGGCGGCAAAAAAATCAATAGTACCCAGTTGGCAGGGCGGCCGCTTACCACTTTCTGCATCGTTGGGCAGCAAGCTCCGCGAAAAATTTAACGAAGCTATTGATGTAGTAAGTAGTCGTTATTCTAAAACAGATCCGGAGTTGAAAGCGCTAAAGCCTTTGTTTAATC
>JAICHT010000349.1 GCA_025924755.1 Chitinophagaceae bacterium
AAAATGCAATATTCGAACCTTACGATATTAAACCGTGCAAAAGAATTGCAGCTTACTTCCACTATTGACTATGAATACGTACAGCAAAAATTCAAACCACTTGAGCGGTTGAGGCAGGTAGAGTTTACCAGGGAATGGGGACTGCCATTGATATTAGCGCCTGCTACTGAAAACCTTATGCGGTTTTCTACCCAGCTAAAGGATAGAAAAAATCAATCGGCAACGTACCAGTTTATGACGTACCAACGCAGCGATCAATATAAGGGTTATCAGAATATTGTGCAGCATGCAGCCGATTATAAAGGGTGGATTTTAAACAATCAATTTGCCATCACCAATTTTACGGATGCTGCTAATAAAGGAATATTTGTAAGGCCGGTGTTTGATATCAGTAAACAGCTGAAAGCCATGGCAGCTATGCGTTTGGGCGTTCGATACACACAGGAACATAATGAAGTTCATAACATAAAAAATGACAGTGTTTCTGCTACCAGCTTTTCTTTTGATACCTATACCGCATATTTAAAAAGTGATGAAGCGAAGAAAAATAAATATGGCCTTACTTTCACCACCCGTTCCGATAAATATCCTACTACCAAAGCATTGGTAAAAGGCGATAGAAGTTACAATTTTAATATCCAGACAGAGTTATTGAGCAGCTCCCGCCACCAGCTTTTACTGAACGCTACGTATCGGAAACTGGATGTATATAACACTACACTTTTAAACCAAAAAGCCGATCAAACCTTATTGGGAAGAGCTGAATATTTAATAAATGAATGGAAAGGATTTGTAACCGGAAATGTACTGTATGAACTGGGAACAGGGCAGGAGCAGAAACGCGATTTTGTGTATTTGGAAGTACCAGCCGGCCAAGGCGTATATACCTGGATTGACTATAATAAAGACGGTGTGCAGCAATTGAATGAATTTGAAATTGCCGCCTTTCCGGACCAGGCCACATTTATACGCATTTTTACACCTACTAACGAATATGTAAAAGCAAACTATACTACACTTAATTACAGTTTTGTTTTTAATCCAACGGCTATTTTGCAATCGGCTCATATGTCACGTTTGGCAAAGTTCCTTGCACGGTTTAACCTGCAAACTTCTATGCAAAAAAGTAAAAAGTCCGTAGCAAAAACCGATTTTGAATTGAACCCTTTTAAATACGATATTACCGATACCGCCTTGCTTACTTTAACTACCTCTTTGTCCAATACACTATCATTTAATCGCTTTGGCAGGAAGTGGGGAATAGATTTTAGCAATGTTCAAAACAACAATAAATCATTATTAACCTATGGATATGAAAGCCGCAAATTGTCCGACTGGATTATAAAGCTGAGAGGTAACCTTAGTAATTCACTTGCCTTTACTTTACTTTCCAAAAGAGGCCTGAATGCTTTGTATACTCCCAATTTTGCAAACCGGAATTACGAATTGAATGTGTATCATGCCGAGCCGCAACTCACCTTTATACGGGGTACTACTTTTCGGTTGCAGGGTGGCTACGGCTTTGATAAAAAAGTAAATGTGCCGCAATATGGTGGCGAAACATCGGTATCGAACTCCTTGAATTTAGAAACAAAATATAATGTGCTTCAAAACAGTTCCGTTAATGCAAAGTTTACCTACAATGCTATTCAGTTTCATTCTGCCGCAGGTAATATTGCCAATACTACGGTAAGCTATATTATGCTGGATGGATTGTTGCCGGGAAATAATTTTTTATGGTCGGCTGATTATACGCGAAGGCTATTGAATAATGTGGAAATTAATTTTCAATATGAAGGCCGCAAACCCGGCGAAGCCCGAACCATACACACGGGCAGGGCTTCGCTAAGAGCTTTATTTTAGCGGATTAAGAACTTACACGTTAAAACGAAAGTGCATAATATCACCGTCCTTAACGATATATTCTTTTCCTTCAATCCGCAGTTTTCCTACTTCGCGGCAGGCCGCTTCCGAGCCGTATTTTACAAAATCATCATAGCTGATTACTTCCGCTTTGATAAATCCTTTTTCAAAATCCGTATGAATAACACCCGCAGCTTGCGGCGCTTTCCAGCCTTCGTGAATCGTCCAGGCACGTACTTCCTGTACGCCGGCAGTAAAGTAGGTATATAGATTTAATAAGCGGTAAGCAGAGCGTATCAAACGATTGAGCGCCGGTTCTTTCATACCATATTCTTCCATAAACATATGCTGATCTTCTGCATTGTCCATTTCTGCAATCTGCGCTTCTATATTGTTGTTCATAATAATCACCTGCGCATTTTCATTCTTCACGGCTTCTTTCAATTGCTCGGAATATTTATTGCCGGTATGCATCGAAGCTTCATCTACGTTGGCTACATACAAAACAGGTTTGGCTGTTAATAAAAATAAATCGGCAATAGCAGGCAATTCTGTTTTATCAAGGCTCAGTTCCCGAATATTTTTTCCCTGCTCCAGGTGTTGTTTACATTTTAATAATACGTCCAGTTCAGCTTTTATTTTCGGATCGTTCTTGGCGAGTTTTTCTGCCCGGCTAATCTTTTTCTCCAGGCTTTCCAGGTCTTTAAGCTGTAGTTCCGTATCAATAATTTCTTTATCGCTCACCGGGTTGATAGCGCCTTCATCGCGTAAGATGTTCTCATCCTCAAAACAGCGGATCACATGAACAATCGCATCTACTTCCCGTATATTACCCAAAAATTTATTTCCTAAACCTTCGCCTTTGCTGGCACCTTTTACCAGTCCGGCAATATCCACAATTTCAATCTGTGTAGGTACCGTGCGGTTGGGTATTACCAGTTCTGCTAATTTATTTATTCGTTCGTCCGGCACATCTACCAAACCTACGTTTGGCTCAATAGTACAAAAACGATAATTGCTGGCCTGTGCTTTGGCACTATTGCTCACCGCATTAAATAAGGTTGATTTACCTACGTTTGGAAGTCCTACAATACCTGCTTGTAATGCCATAGTAAATTTGTGGTTTGTTGAATTCTGAAATGCTGAAACTATTTTCCGTTATAATAATTATTAGCTCTATTAATGTCGGGCAGTTGCCTTTCCGGATCAATTTCTATACTTTTTATGGTTGATGTGGATGGATATAAAAAGGTCCACGTACTGTCACGCTGCCAAATGTTTACAGGCAGCTGTAACGTTTCTGATTTGCCATTTTCCTGTGTAATTCTTATATCAACCGGCAATGCTATTTTTTCTTTATTTACCAGGGTGATTAAAGCACCGTTTGAGGGGTTATCT
>JAICHT010000350.1 GCA_025924755.1 Chitinophagaceae bacterium
CTAAGTCCATTTCCATTTTCACCAACTCCTTATCCGTATTGTTGAGGAGGTAGTCAAATGAACGTTGACCTTCTACTTCATCAAACTCAAAATTGTGATTATGGTAAGCTAATTGAATACCTGCTTTCTTGCATACCTCGCCCGACTTATTTAATATATCAGCTGCCCTTTTAAGTTCATCTATTGTTTGTAAAGGAATGGCTGCACAAACGAGGTACTCTACACCTCCTGCTGCAACTTCATCCACCACTTGCTGACAATCATTTTGTAAGGTCGGCAACACGTTAGCAGCGCCTGAATCAATCATTTGTTTTATCTGTAGCGAGTCTGCTGAAGTCTTTGGGTTATACGAGGCATAACCCAGACCTAAAGTAACCGGAGCACCTAATACCAGTTGTGACCGCCAGTGCATGCCTAAATCCGTGATAAATGTTGCCAGCTCTTTTGGTTTGAAACCGAAATAAGAACCTTTTGGTAACATAGGAAATTCCAATTCCTTGTATCCCATGGCTGCTATTTTCTGCAATGTTCCTTTCGGGTCTTGTTGCATTAACGCTCCAAGCGTATAAAGCTCTAAGCCAATTGGTGGATAAGAAGCATTGCGTGTAAGCGGAGCTGAATTTGCCAGGCGGGGCAATAACATGCTGCCAAGCGCAACAGTAGTTGAATGCTTTAAGAAATTCCTTCTGGAGTTCATAATTTGTGATGGTTTGGTGGATGTTGTTATTGATGAATAATTAAGATAATTTAATGTTCTGGTTCACGAGTTTGCTGCTAACGGCTCCGGCTTGCTGTCCGTAGGGGACTTCATAGCTGCGCCAGCCTGGATAAAGATATATCGTTTCATAGAATTACTACTGCCGAACGACTTTTATCAGCCGCTATGGTAGCAAGCACTTGTTGTGTGCTATTTATTTAACTTCAGATGAGTCAAACGTTTTTTTAAAACAAAACAAATATTCATTTTGAAAAGTCGGCTTAAGCTCTTCAATGTATGTCCAACCAAGAGAACTTAAATAATTAAATGCGTCAATGAGGGAAGTTGTTTTTTCTACTTTTTTAAGATTTTGAATAATTGAATTGTCTTTGAATGAAAACAAAGAGTCATTATTGCCTATGTCAATTTTTAAAGTAACACTATTGCTTCCATAACGGACTTCGTTGCTTTTTAAAAAAATAAATTTATCAATCTTGGTTTGTCCGAAAGAAGCAAAAGTCAAAGTCAAAAAAAGAGTCAAAAAAAGAAATGTTCTTTTCATATTATTTATTAATTGTCATTTTTAATAGCACACAACTAGTTAATATACGCATTTCCTTGTTCAAACATTAATTGGTTTCCAATACATTTTTGAACAAGCCGTACATTGAAGCAGGATAGTGTGCAATAAAGAAAGCGCAAGATTTTCACTTTTAAAAGCCTTAGCCTTAAAATCTTTTGTCTTTGTATTAGTTACAACCAAGCCCCAGGCATACTTTGCTGAAACGATTAAGGGAAAAGTATTCTGGATAGAAAGCCACCCTGGCTGGTTATTTGTAAACTGTGCCCTGTGATAGCACCTGAAAATAAAAAAGCCTTGACAGTCAATACTATCAAGGCTTTCAAAACTTATATGTGCCCGGGACTGGATTCGAACCAGCACACCTTGCGGCGCCGCCACCTGAAGACGGTGCGTCTACCAATTTCGCCACCCGGGCTTTAAAATAAGGTTGCAAATATAATAGAAAGCTGTATATAAAAGTGCCAACCTTTGCTACTTTCTAATACGATGCTACCAACTATATGGCCACATTAAAGTCGCGTAAGGCATCATTCAGGCTTGTTTTTAAATCCGTACTTTCTTTGCGCTTCCCTATAATCAAGGCACAACTTACATTATAATCACCTGCCGGAAATTTTTTAATATAGCTCCCGGGTATTACTACGCTTCTCGATGGAATGACGCCCTTTGTTTCTACAGGCTCGCTGCCACTTACATCTATAATTTTGGTAGACCGGGTGAGTACTACATTAGCGCCCAGCACGGCTTCTTTTTCTACATGTACCCCTTCCACTACAATAGAGCGGGAACCTAAAAAACAACCATCTTCAATAATTACAGGGCTGGCCTGCAGTGGCTCCAGTACGCCACCAATACCCACGCCGCCACTAAGGTGTACGCCTTTGCCTATCTGTGCGCAACTGCCTACGGTAGCCCAGGTATCTACCATAGTGCCTTCATCTACATAAGCGCCAATGTTTACGTATGAGGGCATCAGCACTACGTTCCTGCCTAGGTAAGCGCCATACCGGGCTACTGCATGCGGCACCGCACGAACCCCCAATTCTTTAAAATTTTTTTTCAAAAGCATCTTGTCATAAAATTCAAACGGAGGCAGGTCCCAGGTTTGCATGGGTTGTATCGAAAAATAAAGCAGTATGGCCTGCTTTACCCATTCATTCACTGTCCAGCCATTTTCAGCAGGTTCCGCCACGCGTAGCTGGCCCTTATCCACCTTGTCAATTACAGCTCGTATATCATCCTGGAAGGTGCTATAAGTAAGCATTTCACGATTGCTCCACGCTTGCTCAACTGATTCTTTAAGTTCCATATATATTTATTTATCCGATAACGGTAAACCGATATTTAATTTTGCAAACATAGGAGTTTGGCTAAAAGTTTTGAAAGGAAAATAGAATGGAGCAATTTTGAAAGAAGTGCTTCAAACCAAATAATATGAAAATATACAAATGAAGATATTGGTGCGTTTGCCCAATTGGTTGGGCGATATGATCATGGCTGTGGGATTCTTAAAACAATTACCCTATTATTTTCCGGGTTGCGAAGTAAGCGTTATTGTTAAAAAAGGATTAGAAGACCTGTTGCCCTTTTTCCCTGAAATAAAACACCAGTTTGTATTTAGCAAGTCAGAATATAAGGGCATGGGAGGCGTATGGAAGTTTGGCCGGCAAATACAAAGTACAGAAGCATTTGATTTATTTTTTTGCCTGCCCGATTCTCTTTCCTCTGCCATCATGGGCTTTGCCACAGGCGCTAAAAATAGAGCAGGCTATAAAAATGAACTCCGTAATTTTTTGCTTACGCATTCTTATATCAAACCTCCAAATACGCACCGGGTAGAAGAATACATTCATCTATTGCAAGCCTATACCAATCAGTCGCCGCTACCAGCTGATACTACCTTGCACCACAGCTTTAAAAAAGAAAATTATATTGTTGTGAATGTAAACTCGGAAGCACAATCAAGAAGGCTGCC
>JAICHT010000351.1 GCA_025924755.1 Chitinophagaceae bacterium
TCTGATACCCGGAAAATAGAAAGAGCAATCAATACCTCTTGGGTCATCACTTTTCCGCAAGGCACTACAAAGCCTTTTGCACCTGGACGTAAGGGCACCGCTTATTTAATTAAACAAACCCACCCGGTAGTAATACCTGTTATCATACAAGGCTTTTGGCGGGCATTTAATAAAAAGGGTTTAAAGTTTAAAAAGAAAGGTATTTTGCTAAGCGTAACATTTAAGCCACCGCTCCAGATAAATTACGAAGATTCTACTGAGGATATATTGGCCCAGATTATGGATGCCATAGAGCAAAGCCGTAAGTTTATGTTTATGGAAAAGAAGCCGCAACTGGAGGAAAACCGGACAGTATAATTTACTGATTGGAACCTCTATAACTTATCTTTTATAAATAAGGCCCGTAGTTCCTGCGCATCTTTCGGGTCCATTTTCCCACCCAATATTAAACGTACCTGCCTTCTGCGCAAAGCACCTTCGTATAGCAATTTTTCTTCTTCCGATTCTGGTATCAGGGTCGGCACCGTTTTGGGTTTGCTATTAGGGTCCAGGGCCACAAACGTATAATAGGCCTCGTTGCTTTTGTATTTGAATTGTTGTGTCAGGTCCTCGCCCCACACTTTTAAATGCACTTCCATAGAAGTAGTGAAAGCCCGGGTTACTTTAGCTTCTATGTGCACGGTATTGCCCAATTTAATGGGATTTTCAAAAGAAATATTATCTACAGATGCGGTTACTACAGCTGAATTGCAATGCTTTTGCGATGATATGGCCGCGGCAATATCCATCCAATACATTAACCGGCCACCCATTAAATTTCCAAACACATTAGTATCGTTGGGTAATACGATTTCTGTCATCATCGTATAGCTATCCGCCGGTCTCTTTTCTGGCATATATAAAATTTGCGCAAAGCTATGGTTAAGAGGCGACATTTTTCACCTCTTAACCATAGCTTTGCGCTTGCATGAATACTCCCATTTCTTTTGATAATACCGAAATAGCATTTGCACATAAAACCAACAAAGAATTAAAGGAAGCAAAATGGTTGTATTCAACCATGAAATACAGCACCCTGGTGAAGTTAGGCACCCACCTTACACCTTGGGTGATACAAATGGGACTACCTGTAAAAGGTTTGATACGCAAAACAATTTTCAAGCAATTTGTTGGTGGCGAAAGCCTGACGGATACATCGGCTGTGGCGCAAAAGCTGGCAAAGTCTCATGTGCAGGTCATACTGGATTATGGAGTAGAAGGTAAAGAAGGAGAAACTTCTTTTGATGCCGCCCGTGATGAGTTTATCAATGTGATAAACTATGCTGCTTTGCAACCCAATATTCCATTTATAAGTATTAAAGTAACCGGCTTTGCCCGCTTTGCTTTATTGGAAAAATTGGATGCTTTGATACGAGCTTCTAATGCAACGTCATTAGTGAGTTGTTATAATGCAGCTTTGGCAAAATTACCAGCAGAAGAAAAGCAGGAATGGCAACGGGTAAAAGCAAGAATGCAGGCTATATGTGCAGCGGCCGATAAAGGCAATATTGGTGTATTGGTAGATGCAGAAGAAAGCTGGATACAAGATCCTGTGGATGCATTGACAATGTTGATGATGGATACCTTCAACAAAAGCAAATTGATTGTATATAACACCATACAATTATACCGGAAAGGAAGGATCGGATTTTTAAAAAAATCGTATGAGGCGGCAGTAGCAAGAGATTTTTTATTAGGAGTAAAATTGGTACGCGGTGCTTATATGGAAAAAGAAAGGAAGAGAGCAGCGGAAAAGAAATATGAATCTCCTATACAGATAGATAAAATAGCTACGGATACCGATTACAACGATGCTGTAAAATTTTGTATGGAGCACCTGGATAAAATAGGCGTGGTGGTAGCTACGCATAACGAAAAAAGTAACCTGCTGGCTGTAAAGTTGTTGCAACAAAAAGGATTACCCTTAAGTCATACGCATGTGCATTTTAGCCAACTATATGGAATGAGCGATAATATTACCTACAACCTGGCGGCTGCAGGCTGTTCGGTTAGTAAATATTTACCTTTTGGACCTATAAAAGATGTGATACCTTATTTGATGCGGAGGGCACAGGAAAACACGTCGGTGAAAGGACAAACCGGAAGAGAGCTTAGTTTAATTAAAAAAGAAATAGAACGAAGAGGCGTGTAGCAGCTCTTTTAGTTCAATGTTTTTTGCACATCTTTTTAGATATCTTGTACAACTTAAATCCATAGCGTAATTTTCATTTTAATCTGTTAATCATAAAAGTTCTGAGTTAAACAATGCAACAATATTTAAATCTTCTTCAACATATACTGGATCAGGGAGTTCAAAAAACCGACCGGACCGGTACAGGCACGATCAGTTGTTTTGGCTACCAGATGCGGTTTAATTTACAGGAAGGTTTTCCGTTGGTAACCACCAAAAAGCTGCACGTCAAAAGTATTATACACGAACTGCTGTGGTTTTTGAAAGGCGAAACCAATATTGCCTATTTAAAAGAAAACGGGGTGGGTATATGGAACGAATGGGCAGATGAAAAAGGAGACCTCGGCCCGGTATATGGCAAGCAGTGGAGAAGCTGGGAAGGCGCAGATGGTAAAACGATTGATCAGATTACGGATGTGATTCAACAAATAAAAACAAATCCTGATAGCCGCCGATTAATTGTGAGTGCCTGGAACGTAGCCGATTTGCCTAAAATGGCATTAATGCCCTGTCATACTTTATTTCAATTTTATGTAGCAGAAGGTAAGTTGAGTTGCCAGCTTTACCAGCGCAGCGCCGATGTGTTTTTAGGAGTGCCGTTTAATATCGCATCTTATGCATTGCTTACGTTAATGATAGCGCAAGTGTGCAACCTGCAGCCTGGAGATTTTGTACATACGTTTGGCGATGTGCATATATATAACAATCATTTAGACCAGGTGCATTTGCAATTAAGCCGCCACCCATATCCATTGCCAGCGATGAAGTTAAATGCTTCTGTAAAAAATATTTTCGATTTTAAGTATGAGGATTTTACATTGGAAAATTACCAGTTTCATCCTGCAATAAAAGCACCGGTAGCGGTTTAAAAACAGTTCCATGATAATAAGTTTACTGGTAGCAGCAGATGAAAACAATCTCATTGGAAAAGATAATAAATTACCTTGGCATCTTCCTGCTGATTTAAAATATTTTAAAAATGTAACTTGGGGAATGCCTGTAGTGATGGGCCGGAAAACA
>JAICHT010000352.1 GCA_025924755.1 Chitinophagaceae bacterium
GCCGCAGTGTGCATTAAAACCCTGGTATACAAAAAAGTTGCCCCAGGTTACCGCGCCATAAGCATTCAGCCCTTCTTCACTCACCATTTGCACTTCGGTACGGAAATAAAACGTTACGTGCGGATTGATATACAATATGGCATTTTTTGACGCCGTTTTTGAAGGCGCAATAGCAAAACCGTTGGAACCTGTTAACGGAAATGGATCTTCATCTACAGCTGCATTCCGCATAGAAGTGGCCGGTGCATTTTTAAGCGCATATAGTTCCTTGGTATCCTGTTCTTTGATGCCGCCCATTTGCGTAGCGGATATGCTGCCATCAGTATACATCAGCGGGTACCAGGCTTCAAAGTGCGTCAACACTGCAGGTTTGGTATCGGGGTGTTTATACAAATAATAATTAACGCCATCTGCAAAAGCATCCAGCAGTTTTTTAAACCAGGCCGGGCTTTTGGCATAGTCTGCCATTGCAGCCGTACTATCATAAATTAAACGCATTTGCAGATCGCCATACAATTTATCAGCGCCATCTACTTCGGCCAGCTTTCCAAATACCTCCAGATAATTGCGTTCCACCCGTTCAAAATTTTCTTCACATTCCGAATACATCAATCCAAATACGGCATCCGCATCGGTTTTACCATATATATGCGGTATGCCCCAGCTATCGCGAATGATAGTCACCCTTTTTGCCTGCGCTTCATATCGGTTAATATCTTGTGTAGATGGCTGCGAAAAAGAAAGAATGGGAAGGAACAGAAATAGGAACAATGGTTTCATAATTGCAATTTAACGGAATAACAGTAGAGACGGAAACATCAGCAGTAATAGCAGGGCCTGATATCAAATAATCGATTTAAGAAGGCACAGATAGATTATATTTACTAAAAGTTTCTTTTGACTTCCTGCTTAAATTGCGGCCATCGTTTCAATGGTAACTTTTGCCCGCATTGCGGCCAAAGCGCTCATGTTGAAAGATTAACAGCCGTGAGTTTACTGGAAGAGTTCCTCCATGCTTTTACGCATTTTGAAAAAGGTTTCTTTCATACATCGTGGAGTTTTCTTTATCGCCCCGGCACATCTGCAATAAATTATCTAAACGGTAAAAGAAAAAAGTTCCAACAGCCGGTCGGTTATTTTTTAATATGGACTGGTTTATATGTTCTTCTTCATAATTTTATTATTAACCATTACCACTATCGTTTTTCGGCTGAAGTTCTTGCCCGGTTTGGATTGCAGGAACAAGCCAATATTTTACTGCGCACCCATTTAACTCCCTTTCTTATTTTAATCTATCTCTTTTCTGCCTTTCTCATTTATTTAGTATTGGCAAGACCCCGTTTTAATTTTATTGAAATCATTACATCCTGTTTATATGGAGGCAGCACCTATTTTATGCTGTTGTTTATTAGCGATGTAGTGTTAGGCATCATCTTCCGGCAAAACATTATCTCGCCGGGTATATTTTTATGGCAGACAATCTTATCCTTCATATATAATTTCTGGTATTGTTACGACTTCTTCAAAAAAGCCAAAATCCGGTTTTTATGGCTGCGATTAATTACCGTATCCATACTTATTACACTTGGCGGCTGGCTTATTATGGAGTATGTTCCGTTGATATGGCTTCATGTAAGCAGGTGAAATTTATAAGAAAAAAGGAGAATAGAATAAAGCGAATGCACTGCCCGAATAATATGTATTTACCTGTATCAACAATGATATTCTCTCCTGCATATATAAAAAGATAACCAGTATAAGGTATATACAATTTCAAAGTAACTTTCTGGCTTCAAACTTCTATCATCACAAATACATTTTCATGCACAGAAGAAACTTTTTAAAAAACGGTTCACTTGCCGGCATTACAATACCCGCATTAGGATTGGGTACATTCACAAACACACCAGAAAACAAATCGGCACCTTCAATTATTGATACGGCTGATGCTTTTGATTTGAATGAAGCTACTATTACCGGGCTCCAGCAAAAAATGGAAAATGGGAAATTGACCTCGCGGCAAATAACCCAATTATATTTGAATCGGATAGCCAATATGGAGAAAAATGGTCCGAAACTGAATGCCGTTATCGAACTGAATCCGGATGCAATAGCTATTGCAGATGCGATGGACAAAGAACGCAAACAGAAAAGAACAAGAGGTCCACTGCATGGAATTCCGGTGCTGATAAAAGACAATATTGATACCGGTGATAAAATGCAAACTACTGCCGGCTCTATTGCGTTGGAAGGAAACGTAGCTTCTAAAGATGCCTTTATTATAAAACAACTTCGCGAAGCCGGTGCTGTATTATTGGGCAAAACCAATTTAAGCGAATGGGCAAATTTTCGATCTACGCGGTCCAGCAGCGGGTGGAGCAGTCGAGGTGGTCAAACACATAACCCGTATAATCCAGATAGGAGCCCGTGTGGTTCCAGTTCGGGTTCAGGCGTAGCAGTAGCATCCAATTTTTGTACAGTAGCAATTGGAACGGAAACAGACGGTTCTATTGTTTGTCCTTCTTCTGTAAATGGCGTGGTGGGCATCAAACCTACTGTAGGTTTATGGAGCCGCTCGGGCATTATTCCCATATCGCATACGCAGGACACAGCCGGCCCAATGGCACGCACCGTAAGAGACGCAGCTATTTTACTCGGAGCATTAATAGGCGTAGATGCAGAGGACGAGGCTACAAAAAACAGTAGCGGAAAAAATTATAAAGATTATACGCAATTTTTGGATGCTAACGGGTTGCAGGGTAAAAGAATTGGTATTGAAAAATCATTACTAAAAAGACACGAAGCAGTGGATGCCTTATTGCAAAATGCTTTAACCGTTATAAAAAGCAAAGGAGCCACTATTGTAGAAGTGGATATTATAAGCAAGCTGAAAGATTCTTCGGAATTTGATATGCTGCAATATGAATTTAAACACGACCTCAATAGTTATCTTTCCAAATCGAATGCAAAAGTAAAATCGCTTAAAGAAGTGATCGAATTTAATAATCAACATGAAGAAAAAGCAATGCCTTATTTTAAGCAGGAGATTATGGAAATGTCGGAACAAAAAGGCGATTTGGATAATAAAGAATATACAGACGCATTAAAGAAAAACCTGGCAATGGCAAGAGGTGCTATAGATGATGCCATAAAAGAACACCAGTTAGATGCGATCGCCGGCCCTACTACCGGCCCCACCTGGAGTATTGATGTAATAGATGGCGATCATGAAACCGGGTA
>JAICHT010000353.1 GCA_025924755.1 Chitinophagaceae bacterium
GTATTAAAAATATAAAAACGGCAGAAGAAGAGACACTGCCCATTAAAGGTTTCTTTGTAGCAATTGGCCATCATCCCAACTCGGATATCTTTAAAGGCTGGATTGATATGGATGAAGAAGGATATATTAAAACTTGCCCCGGTTCTTCTAAAACCAATATAGAAGGCGTTTTTGCTTCAGGCGATGTTCAGGATAAAATTTACCGTCAAGCTATTACTGCTGCGGGCAGCGGGTGTATGGCTGCACTGGATGCAGAACGTTATTTGTCTGAAAACGGTTTACATTAATCTTTTTGATAGTACTGCAATTACTATGGCTGCTTGGATTACGGTTGAATTAAATGATTTGAAATTTTTTGCAAACCATGGTTTGCATGCAGAAGAAGCGGTAGTGGAAAATGAATTTAAAGTAGATATCTGTCTTTCTATTAAGGCACCTAAAAAAATCATTCAGTCTATTAAGCAAACGGTTAACTACGCTGAGGTTTACAATATCGTTGAGCAGGAATTTGCTATCCGGTATGACCTTCTGGAAACTTGTGCCATGCACATTGCCCAGCGTATTGCAGAAATGAATCCGGTTGTAAAAAAAATGCGTATTAGTATCAAAAAATCCAATCCTCCTATTGTGCATTTTACCGGATCTGTAGGAGTTGTTTACGCTGCGGAGTTTAAATAATTGTAAAGCGATTAATAAATGTCGGGAATTGCTTCACCAGATCTTGTGCTTCCATTTATTGCTTCTAATATACCAATACGATAAGCTCAGGAGAATAGACCAGTAAAAGAATTCGGACATCCATCCCCATATGATTGACAACTTATATACTTCCAATATCAGGTACACATAAGTGCAGTAAAATAAAATAGCAGCAACTTCTATAAAAAAAGTAATCTTACTATTACCGGTGCCTGTAACCGAATTTAACCAAACCGTACTCACAGACATTATTAACAGCGCAACAGATACAATGCGAATTACCGAAGTGCCCAATTGCATAAAATCAGTTCCCTGGTTATATATAGATAAAAAGGTTTGAGGAAATAAATTGAGTAAGGTGCTAACAACCAGTATAATACCACTACTTAGGAACATGATCTTTTTAATGAGTGGAATTACCAACTCTGATTTGTTCTGGCCAATAACATTACTAACCATACTATTAGCCGTAGCTGCAAATGCCCAGGAAATCACACCAAAAAAACCAAAGAGGTTTCGCATTGTATTAGATACGGCTAAACTGGTTTTGCCATGATGCTCTACCAGGATGTAAAAAAACAACCAGCTGATAATACTGATAGCATGTTGAAATACCAGCGGCCCAGATAAATTTGCAATAAGGTTCGCATTGCGGCTATCCCATTTAAATTTTTTGAACAAAGAAAACCGTTTACTGATTCCTACATACTTGATAACCGCGAATATTACAAACATGCCTACAAATTCTGCAACAATCGACGAAATTGCAGCCCCGTTAAAGCCTAATTTTGGAAAGCCGAGTTTGCCGAATATCAACGTATAATCAAAGAATATGGCGCAAATACTTTCTGCAATAGTACCGGCTATCAAATACTTACTTTGATTGGTGCCTATGAGCAAAGCATTGCGCATTTGGTAAACATATAAAAAGGGTAAACCCAGTATGCGGATGTGCAAAAAACTAATAGCCTGGCGGCGAATAGTAGCCGAATGAATGGTATGATTTAAAATAGCAGGCGCAATAATGTAGGTAAAAGCGATAGCCGCCACGGCTAGCAGCATGGCAATATAAACGCCCTGGTTAAAAAGCAACCCGATTTCACGCGGTTTGTTTTCTCCGGCACGACGGGATATTAATGCCTGCAAGCCGTTGTTCAATCCATAGCCAACCCCAGCAAAAATAAGATAGTAGACTCCGGTAATGCTGGCTGTGGCTAAAGCTTCTTCACTTAAATGACCTAAAAAAATATTATTGATAATGAAATTAAACTGCGGTACTAAAAGCGCCAGGCTTATAGGCCCGCCAATCTTAATAATTTGCTTATACGTCGCTTCTACTTGCAGCTTTTCTGTCATTATTTAAAAAAGATGCAAACTACCAGAAATTGTGATGCAATTCTATTGAATTGCTTACTTTGCAAAAAGTAAAATCAGTAATTGTTGAAACAACTTTTCCATTTAAAAAACGGTGATATTAAGGCGACAGGAAATCATACCATATTGTTAGAGATTGGTGAAGACTATTGCTGTACCGCATTTTGCGGCGATGATAAAACTATAAACGAACTGCACTACTATACCTTTGATGCGATAGACTTCAAAGAAAGTATAAAGCAGTTGCTGGATAAATTGCAAACCAGTGAAGCTGTAAATAGTAAATTATTTATTTGCGCTGCTTTTCCGCAGGCATTGCTTACCCCTATTAAGTTGTACAAAGAAGAAACAGAAAGCGAACTATTGAACACTTTGTACGATGTGAACAATAGTAATATCCTGAAAGATGAGATTGAAGCGTGGCAAATAGTAAATGTATATGCAGTGCCACATTTTCTTCATCAAGCAATTTCGAACTCTTTTGCTTCGGCTGATTTTATACATGCCTATACGGTGTTATTAAAAACGCCTAACGATATTACTGCCGAAAATCAAATTGCTATACATTTTACTACTACTACTTTCCGGGTTAAAGTTTTAAAAAACAAGCACTTGCAATTGATGCAAACTTTTACATATAGTGCACCGCTGGATGCGGTATATGTATTATTGAAAATTTGTACGGAGCTTCAGTTGCAGCAATCAGAAGTTCATATAATACTATCTGGATTAGTGGAAGAAAATTCTGCATTGTATAAAGAGCTGTATCAATATTTTTTGAATATCCGGTTTGCTAATGCTTCCGACTCTTTAGCAGAACAAAATAATTTGCCATCGCATTTCTTCACCTCCTTGCATAACTTTTCGGCATGCGTATTATAAGCGGATCTTTAGGCGGCCGCCGCATTAACCCGCCTTCAAAAATGCCCTATACAAGGCCAACAACCGATATTGCCAAAGAAGGTTTATTTAATGTGTTGCAGAATAATTTGCAATTTGAAAACTTAACTACGCTGGATTTATTTGGAGGTACTGGCTGTATTAGTTACGAGTTGGCATCGAGAGGAGCCGCAGAACTTACTATAGTGGAAAAGGATACGCATATGTTTGACTTTATTAAGAAAACTGCTGCCGATTTAAAACTGGAAAATTTCAA
>JAICHT010000354.1 GCA_025924755.1 Chitinophagaceae bacterium
AATACGGCTGCATTCTTTTTCTAAATCTTCTGCCATTGCATTGAAAAAGAAAATCTTGTTTACATCTATTTTTAAAGGATTGAAAAATTGCGTGTACACATAATGCTTACAACTGCCTTCCATTGTTTCATCCATTCCTACCCATTCATCTAAGCCTACAAATAAGCAATTGCTAAAATCAACTTTGCCTTGCCGCGCATATTTCACCAGGTACTGCAAAGTGCCGGTCGGCGATTCGCCCGACGGGAAGCATAATAAAGCATCCGGCTTTTGAAGCACATACTGCATAATAAAATCAGCCGTTGCTTTGGATAAGCCATCATAATCCTTAAACACTTCTATTTTCATATATAGATTTATAGTTGCTAATTAAATGAGCTACTGGTTTTAGAGTTGAAAATAACATTTCAGTTTTGCATATCCATTATTTTATAAAATTATTGTTCATACATTTTTCATGTGCAGGATTTTAGGGGGGCATGATTTATTGATAGCATAATAATCAAAAAGCATTTAATCTTTTTTATATCACTACCATAAGAGAAGAACAGCTATATGATATTGAAAAAATAATTTGTAATTTAAAGTAATATAACAACCATGCTATTCAAAGGAATATACAAAACCAAAACCGGCTTCCTGCTCCTTTTTTTGTTATTGGCTTATAGTCATATTAGGGCGCAGCAAGATAGTACAACCAACAGGCAAGATCAGAAGGCACAAATAGCACAGCAAAAATACCAGGACTCTTTAGACCGGCGCGACGTAATTGATGTACTATTAAAAATACTAAATAAGCAAAACTTTAAACGATCCAAGCTAGAACCGGGCAATACCAGCTTTATTATATTACCCGGCATAAACTATTCAGTGCTGAATGGCCTTGCTTATACCCTATCTTCTACTATCACCTATTATGCTTCTGATTATAAGGACCAAAACCTGAGTGCCATTTATGCAAACGCTTCCTATTCGGTAAAAAGCCGGAAAACCTTAACGGTATATTCCCACATCTGGACAAAGAAAAACAATTTTAGTTTCCAGGGTGTGGCCTGGTATTTAAATCAATTAGAGCATACGTATGGCCTCGGCAGCGATACTCATAACGAGAAAAAAAATTTAATGAATTACACGTTTATACGTGTGCATGAAAGTGTTTTGAAAAAGATTTTTAATGATGTGTACCTCGGTGTTGGTTACCGCTTGAACTATCATTACGCCATTCATGAAACCGGCAATCAGGATGGCAGCACCTCTGATTACCAGAAATTCAGTACAGGCACACATTCCCGCTCGTATGGCTATAGTGTTGATTTTTTATTTGACGACCGCCGCAACCTCATTAATCCTAAAAAAGGTTCTTATATAAATGTGGTGTACAGTCCAAAATTAAAATCGTGGGGCAGCAATTATAATTGGCAGGATTTAAAAGTAGATCTAAGAAAATACATTAAGGTGGGCGATCACCCGCATAATGTACTGGCATTATGGAGTTTGTCGCAGTTTTCATTTGGAAGCACCATACCGTATTTAGATATGCCCAGTACCGGGTGGGACGATCAGCAGCGAACTGGCAGAGGTTATGTACAGGGCAGGTTCAGAGGTAAGGATATGCTGTATTTTGAAGGAGAATATCGCTTTGGTATCACGCACAACGGCCTCCTGGGGGGTGTGGTATTTGCTAATGCAGAAAGCTTTACTAATACCATCAGCAATCACTTCGAAAGACTGCTTCCTGCTGCCGGTGCGGGTTTACGCATTAAACTAAATAAATTTCAACGGACCAATTTAACGATTGATTATGCGGTAGGCGTAAATAATTCAAGTGGACTGTATATAAATGTTGGTGAGTATTTTTAAAGTTTTTGCTACCACTTAACCACAACCATTGGCAGTATATTTTACTATCAATGGTAATGTATCCAGATGTGCAGCAATGAATATCCTACTATATTGCGAAGAACGAGCCATCTGATTCTAGTATATGCAAATCTTTCGCTTTGTTCAGTATGACTATACTTTTATACAATCGAATATACTCTAGCTTTTATCACTTTATTGCCTATCTAATTATTTTCAATTTTTAACTGATTTTAGAGGTTTCTTACACACTTCTTTCAAGTTAAGGCTATGATTCTTCTACAATATGGAAATACAAACTTTACTATTCAATCTTTAAAAGCATTCAATATGAAAACAGGCAATATGCTTATGAAATAAAACGAAATGACGATAACTATTTTCCTTTACAGAAATTATATTTAAGGGCATTTGAAGTTAGATGCAAGAGGTGATAGAAACCTGCTACTTAAGCACAGGCTGTGCTTCCCATTTCCCTTGCAACACAAAGGAAACATATTGCTCCAATTCTTCTATTTTAGTGGGCTTGGTAATAAAATAAACAGCGCCCAGTTCTTTAAGTTCCAGCTTATCTAGGGACAGTTTTGAAGTAGTGTAAATAATAACGGGCACATGCTCCAGCCGTGGAGTACTTTTTATCAGGCTAAGACATTGCTTTCCGCCCAGACGAGGCATATTCAAATCGAGAAAAATATAATCAGGAGGATCAAAGTTTGCATCCAGTAAAAGCTTCATTGCATGTATGCCATCTGAAACCCACATACAGTTTATAGAACTATCTATAGAGTGAATGGCTTCACACAAAAAATCTTTGTCGTCTTCGTCATCATCTACTACTAATATCACTCTCATAAGCGGAATTGATACTTCTATCAATTAGAAACAAATCTAATTGATACTAAGTTAAGTTTTGTATTTTTATTACGCTAACCCATACCCAAATTAATTGTTTTAAGTTCTGAAGGAGTTGTTGATAATGGAACCTACCAATAAAAAAGAAGCACCCCGGCATAAAAGCAGACCCTACCCCATAGTTGCTATTGGTGCATCAGCCGGTGGTATGGAAGCAATTACGGAACTGTTAACCCACTTGCCCCCTCATACAGGCATGGCGTATATGTATCTTCAACACATGGACAGAGATTATAAAAGTAACCTCACGGCTATATTAAGCAGGTCTACCAAAATGAAGGTGTTGCAGGCCAAAAATTTAATGAAGATAGAGCCGGATTGTTTATTTGTGCTTCCGCCTGGTAAAGACATGCAGGTGGTAGATGGGGTGGTAAAAGTAACGGCACGGCCTCAAAACAATCACGTTCACTTACCTATTGACTATTTTTTTACCTCACT
>JAICHT010000355.1 GCA_025924755.1 Chitinophagaceae bacterium
CCAGCGGAACGGTAAAATCAGCCAATGCCGCACAACTGAATCCGGTAGCACAACCGCTGGGCAATGTGAGGCTTCAGTCTTTTAATTTAAGCCAACTAACCTTTAAAGTAAATGGCGATGATTTTAGTGCTACTGGTAATGTGCACATGCTATACAATAATCTTAATCTGCAATTGCAAAAACAAAACCAGGAGACCGGCGCTATCACTACAAGAAAGTTTCTCACTAAAATAGTAAACCGGTATACGCTTTGGCCGGCCAATCCCGGCAGCGATGGCATAGAACGTACTGCCGATAATATTATGGTAGCGCGGGTGTCTTCCAAATCCTTTTTCGGACTGGTATGGCAAACAGTTTTTACCGGCATGCAACGGATTATGTACCGAACAGGACATTATGAATAATATATTTACAGTATGAAAGAATTGGCTTACCTGCCCGATGCCATTTTTACCGGCACAGAATGGATATATGATCATGCTTTAATAACCAAAGATGGTATCATAAAAAGCATAATACCTTCTGAAGAAGTTAAAGACAACTACGATTTGAAGGTTTTAAAAAATGCTTTTATAGCCCCTGCTTTTATAGACATACAAATTTATGGAGCGCATGGTAAACTATTAGCTGTATATCCAGATGCAGCCGCATTGCAAGCCTTAAATGATTATTGTGTGGCTGGCGGCGCTACATTGTTTCAACCCACGGTGGCTACTAATGAACTACACATATTTCATCAATGCATTGATGCGGTAAGAGCATATTGGCGGGGCGGTGGCAAAGGTGTATTTGGGTTGCATTTGGAAGGTCCCTGGTTAAACCCAATTAAAAAAGGAGCCCATTTAGAATCCTGTATTCATCCGCCCCGGATGGAAGAAGTAAAAGAGCTGCTGCAATATGGTAAAGATGTGATTAAAACCATAACGCTGGCACCGGAAGTATGTAGTAAAGAAGTAATAGCATACATCCAATCTGAAGGAATTATTGTTTCTGCCGGGCACAGCAATGCTACGTACCAGCAGGCTATAGAGGCTTTTGATGCCGGCATACCTACGGTAACCCATTTATATAATGCCATGAGCCCGCTGCAACACCGGGCACCGGGGTTAGTTGGTGCAGCCTTTAATCATGCTTCCGTTAAAAGCAGCATCATTCCTGATGGGCACCATGTAGATTATGCAGCTATAAAAATAGCAAAGAAAATGATGGGTGATCGTTTGTTTGCGATAACAGATGCGGTACCCGAAACGGATATAGGCCCATATCAGCATCATCTGGAAGGAGACAAATATGTAAGCAACGGCATATTAAGCGGCTCGGCTCTTACCATGCATAAAGCGTTTTACAACCTGGTGAAATGCGTAAATATTAAAGTAGAAGAAGCTTTGCGGATGTGCAGTTTGTACCCGGCACAGGTTTTAAAATGCGACGACCGGTATGGAAAAATTGCGCCGGGGTATGCAGCGCAATTGGTAATATTAAATAATGAGTTAGAACTACTTGGCGTAATAGCCGAATAAAGTACGAACCGGCTTTACGGTTGTAATGCTGGTAATTGGCGTAGTCTTATTTCTTTTTGCATATTGTAAAAACCAGGCAATAGTAAACGTAGGTATAAAATTTAAGCCAGGTATCAGCTCTTCAATAAAAGAAAAAGCACCACCAAACAAGCCTCTCACACCGCCGCCAAACATCCTGAAAAAGATAAAGGCAGAGATGGGCGCCCATATAATATCTATAAACTCACCAAAAAACGGAATTACAATAAATGCGCAACCTACCAGGTCCAGTAGCAAACAAACTTTTAAAGAAGGAAGCGGTTTTTGTGGAGCTATAGCAGAAGGGCGGTTTTTAAAAAACAATCTTTTCATTTACAAAAAGGCTGAAGTTTTGTCCTCAACTTTATTTAGACGCAAAACGTTGCAAAAAGTTGTATGGCACTTGTTTCGATAACGTTAATAGTATGAAAAATAAGAATGTTTATATTGGTACATCAGGCTGGAGCTACAAGCACTGGAAAGGACTCTTTTACCCACCGAAGTTGAAGGCCACTGATTACCTGGCTTTTTATGCACAGCAGTTTTCCATAGCAGAAATAAACACCAGCTTTTACCATTTGCCAAAATTGGAAACCGTCATAAACTGGACAACTAAAGTGCCAGAAGATTTTAAGTTTTGTGCAAAGATGAGCCGGTATGTAACCCATATGAAAAAGCTGCATCAGCCGGAGGAGCCGCTGGAACGTTTTTTTGAAATCTTTCAACCGATGCATGCCCGGATGGGCCCGGTATTGATACAACTTCCGCCTTTCTTAAAGTTTAATTATGAGGTAGCCAATCACTTTTACCAGGTGCTGCATACAGCATATAAGCAATACGAATTTGTAATGGAAGTACGGCATCCTTCCTGGCTGCAAAATGACAGTCTTACCTTAATGACAAAATATGATATCGGGTTGGTAATTGCTCAATCAGGCTACACCTTTCCATACTCGGAAATGATAACGGCAAAGAATATTTACATCCGCTTTCATGGTCCAAAAGAACTGTATGCGTCCTCTTATAGTACTGACATGATGGAAAGTTTTGCAGACAAGTTTATTGGCTGGCAAAAAGAAGGGCATGTAATATGGGCGTTCTTTAACAACGATATACACGGATATGCAGTTGAAGATGCCAAACGGTTGCTGCAACTGATGGAAAATAAGGAGTAATGAAATGTATTGCTTTTCACTACTCCTTATAGTTATTTAAAGGTCATCGTCTTCTTCTTCCTCATCTTCATCATCCAGTAACAAATCATCGTCGTCCTCATCTATATCTGCTTCAATATCTTTATCCGCTGGTACATCAGGTTCGTCGTCCAGTTCCTCATCATCCATATCTTCCTCATCTAAATCTACGTCATCGTCGTCTTCGTCCTCGTCCATGTCATCCTCGTCTGGGCTGCTATTATAGGCTGATGCGATGATGCTATCTGAAATAGTAGTATTCATCAATTCCATTTCTGTATCCATATTGCCAAAGGCGCTGTTTATAAATTGTCTTTTCATTTTAGTGCTTTATAATACTCAACAAAAACCCATGCCATAAATTAATACTTTGTATAATTTAATATTGGTTATAAAAGAACAGGGCTGATAGAGACCAGCAGCCGACTGTGGAAGTAA
>JAICHT010000356.1 GCA_025924755.1 Chitinophagaceae bacterium
ACGAAATGGAATTTGTCTCATGTAGATACTTTTTATAAGCGGGGCAAAATTAGCAGAGTACTTTCATAAAACCTAAAATGAAAATGGTGATCTGCTGCATAATAGCTGCAAGATTTTTAAAATTAACGTACCTACATGTTTTTAATAAAAGGGATTGACACTAAAATAATGGCTGATAAATTGCAGGCAGTTAAAGCTTATGAATCAAGCACAATGGATTGGTATTGCTGCCGGGATATTAACTTCGGTATCCATGCTGCCGCAATTAATAAAAATGATCAAAGAAAAGAAAGCGCAGGATGTATCTGTTGTGATGCTGCTGGTATTAATTGCCGGCCTCGGGCTATGGGCCTATTATGGCTTTCTCAAAAAAGATATGCCCATTATTGCAACCAACACTTTTTCGGTACTCCTTAATATTTTGGTTCTTACTTTTAAAATTAAATACCGGAACCGCTAGATTGGTAAAGTTTACACCCGCTCAATAATAATAGCGCTGGCGCCACCGCCGCCATTACAGATTGCTGCCATACCAAAGCGGCCATTATTTTTTTGTAATATAGAAGTAAGCGTAACCGTAATGCGGGCACCGCTGCAACCAATAGGATGCCCTAATGCTACTGCCCCACCCCAAACATTTAATTTTTCGGTAGGGATATTTAACTCTTTCGCATTAATAATAGCAACGCAACTGAAGGCTTCATTCACTTCAAAAAAATCAATATCGCTGATTTGTAAACCGCTTTTATCCAAAGCTTTTTGCATGGCTTTTACCGGTGTAGTTGTAAACCATTCCGGCGCCTGAGAGGCATCGGCAAAGGAGATGATCTTTGCCAGCGGTTTTATGCCCAGTTCCTTCATCTTTTCTTGGCTCATTAATACTACTGCAGCTGCCCCGTCGTTAATTTTAGATGCATTGGCAGCGGTGATGGTACCTTCTTTTGTAAATGCACTTTTCAAAGCACCCATTTTATCGAAGTTGGCTTTTTTATATTCTTCATCCTCTAATATGGTAACCGGAACTTTGCCAGCGATTTCTACCGGAACCATCTCGTTTTTAAAATAGCCGGCTTCGGCTGCTTTCATAGCCCTGGTATAGCTTTCTTTGGCAAAATTGTCCTGGTCTTGCCGGGTAATATTATAAGTAGTGCTGCACAGTTCCCCGGCATTGCCCATATGGTAATCATTATACGGATCCCAAAGTCCGTCACGCAAAATGCCATCAGTTATTTGGCCATGTCCAAGGCGGTAACCCGTTCTTGCTTTATCCAAATAATATGGAACGTTACTCATACTCTCCATTCCGCCGGCCACAACTATATCATTGTCGCCGCATAGTATGCTCTGTGCTCCCAGCATAATGGCCTTCATACCGCTGGCGCAAACTTTATTAATAGTAGTGCAATTAACCGTAGTGGGAATGCCTGCATAGATACTGGCCTGCTGTGCCGGTGCCTGGCCGATATTGGCAGATATGACATTGCCCATAAAGACTTCCTGCACGGCATCTGGAGCAATGCCTGCACGATTCAATGCAGCTTTAATAGCTGCAGCACCCAGTTGTGGTGCTGATACAGAGGCTAGTAAACCATTTAAACTTCCTATCGGTGTGCGGGCTATACTTACAATGTATACTGACGTTGACATAACCAATCGTTTTGCCGAAGGTAATAGAAACGGTGAATTTATTGCTCCCGATTTGTAAATTCAAAAGTTAAGATTTTAGTTATTCCTTATATTGCTTTTAATAACTGTGTATGAAGAAATCTTTATTGGTGCTACTGTTGCTGGCCTTGTCGGTATTATCGGGCTACTTAATGTCAAAGGCCACATTGGTGAGCCGTGTAGGAATAACCTTTTTTTATAAAGAATATAATTTTTTAAAAGTTTGGTGGCAAGGTGCGCTTGCAGTATTTGTAATACTATTGATTTTTATTTTGCTTCAGGGATATATACAAAATAAATACGCAAAGCAAACTGCCAGGATGGTTCACCTGGTTGCGATTCCGGTAGCATTGTTCGGTTTGTTTCTAACCTATTCCGATTTCAGGCATACGCTTTCCCACCGGTTATTGGGTGAACGGTTTCACTTAGGCGCTTATCTTTTTTGGATTGGCTGGATCATGATTTCTTTATTTTATGTATTGCAAAAAGAGGTAGTAGATACTAAAGGAATTGCGACAGAGCAGTCACAGCAAACAATACAATAATGACCTGCATAATTTATATGTTGCGCAGCGATATGGCGTACAAGAGTGCGACGCAACAAAAGCAATAAAGTAGAAATGAAGCTTGGCTCCATATAGTACGTATATTCTGTAAAACGGATTAATATAAAGCGGCAGTGTATTACATAATACATTTGCAAAATAAAATTTGAGGCTTTGAATTCAGTACAGCATTATACTATTATAATAATTGGTGGCGGTCCTATTGGGTTGGCCTGTGCATTGGAAGCAAAAAAAGCAGGGTTGGATTATCTTATCCTGGAAAGAGGCTGCCTGGTAAACTCGCTATACAATTACCCGGTGAATATGACATTTTTTTCTACATCCGAGCGGCTGGAAATCGGGAACGTTCCGTTTGTTTCTACGCATCCGAAACCCACCCGTGCCGAGTCGCTGGAATATTATCGGCGCGTCACAAAAGATAACGGCATCCATATTCATTTGTTTGAAGAGGTATTGAATGTGCAGCCACAAAACAACCAATATTTAATTGAAACTATTAAAGGCGCTTACACGGCACAGCACGTGATAATAGCAACTGGCTTTTATGATATTCCATACCTTTTAAATGTGCCCGGTGAAGACTTGCCGAAAGTAAAGCACTATTATGATGACCCGCATTTTTATGCGTTTCAAAAAGTGGTGGTAGTAGGCGCCAGCAATTCGGCAGTGGATGCGGCTTTGGAAACCTGGCGCAAAGGCGCAGAACTTACGATAGTAGTACGCCAGTCGGAAATAGGGCAACGGGTAAAGTATTGGGTAAAACCTGATATTGATAACCGTATTAAAGAAGGTTCCATCAAAGCCTATTTTCTTTCGCACAACACCGCCATTCTTGAAAATTAAGTGTATATTTATACTCCCGATGTAATGGTTACTATTCAAAACGACTGGGTTTTAGCTATGACTGGCTACCAGCCCGACTTACCTTTTCT
>JAICHT010000357.1 GCA_025924755.1 Chitinophagaceae bacterium
AACCGGCCAAAATTGATACCTACAATGGGTATATTTTTATTGCGTACCAGCGTAACGGTATCCAGCAAGGTGCCATCTCCGCCTAAGCTTATAACAAAATCTATTTGGTTGGTAAGGTCGGCAGAGGCCGAAAAGGTGGTTGTAGTATCGGGTAAGGAAACATAGCCTTTAATTTCATTAAAAAAAGGCTCAAATATTACAGGAGCTATTTCTTCTTTGCTCAATTCATTAAAAAACAATTGAACATCTGTTGTCTGGCTTAGTTCGAGTAATCGGCTGTAAATGGCTACCTTCAAAATTTATAATTTGGGAAGCAAGGTCAGAAGTAAACACTTCTGTGTAAATATAATCCGTTTTGCCCTAACTGGTTAAAGCTCCACTCTACTTTAAGCACAAAGTCGTAAAATGTGACTAAATCAAGGCCCAGGCCGCCGGTATATAAAAGTTTATTGCACAGAACGTTATCGCCCGGCTGCTTGTTATATATATAGCCTGCATTACCATATATTTTTGCATAGAGCCGTATAGGAACACTGTTTAATTGTTTCAGTTTTGCCGAAGCTATATGGATGGATGTATTAATTAATTGCCTGGAGAAAGTAGCCTTAGTATAACCTCCAGCTTCGCCGTCAATAACATAATACTCGTACCCCTGCATAAATAAGTCATTAGAACCTACAAACTGCTGCGTAATATATGGCTGCCTGAAAGGAAGTTTTAAGCCGCCGGCGGCACTAAGGTTAAAGAAGTATTTACTGGACAAAGGCCAGTACTTTGAGCCTTTGGCAATAAGCTCCCATAGGTTCATATTGTGGTTAAAGCCTTTTTTATCCAGTTGCAGTTCCGCCACTACACCTTTGGTAGGATATGGATTAAAATCGGTATTAAAATGCGAAAGCCGGTAATATACTTCGGGGTAACGGATGATAGTACGCTGCGTGGCAAAAAAAGGATTGAGCTTGTATACGGTATCGGCTACATCTTCGTAACTGTAAGCCAACCCGAAGGTGTGCCGGGTTTTTATGGCCTTGCGGTAATTTACCTCCAGCGATGAACGGAAGAAGGAGTGGACAAACTGATTGCTGTTTTTAATAGCAAGCGATTTATTATCGACGGTGATATACCGCAGTTCTTTATTTTTACCAAGGGCCATACTCATATTGGTAGACCACTGAAGCTTTTTATCTAAATACAACCCATTGTACCTGAAGGCTAATTGTTTGGTATACCCGTTCATCAGGTACAAATACAGCTTATCATTTCTGCCCGAGATATTGTTCATATTCAATTGCAGGCCATAATTTACCCGCGATAAATCCATATTCTTTTCCTTTACCCATTCGCCGAAGCTTTTGTCTACCGTTCTGATAAACGGCACGGGAAATATATACCAGCGTTCTTTTACATCAATGTGTACTATAGCATCGTACCCTTGTATACTTTGTAAAGACACTACTACATAATGAAAAAGGCTGGTATTGACCAGCTGTTTTTTGGCTTGTGCAAATTTGCTTACCAGGATGTTTAACGGATATTTTTCTCCTTTTTTAAAAGACACCTCGCGTAAAATGGTAGAGTTGCGGGTACGGTGGTTGCCGGTTATTACGATATCCTGTATAGTAAAAAGATGAACAGAATCTTTAATGGCATTATTACCTTCTGTAGAAATTATGGTTGAACTTTCCAGAGAAATAGCTTGCGCATCGGATTTTAAAAAACCCAATGCCAGGCTAGTAATCGTAATAAATAAAAGTTTTCCCACATGCTTCATCAGGTAGTGATATTATTGAAGATAACATAAATAATTATACCTGAACGATATGCAGGAAAGCTATATTTTTAAATAATTCATTAAATTATCATAATTGTTGCGCAGTTCGTTTTCATACAGCTCTTCGCCAAAGTAATATTTTACATTGTACTCGTATCGTTGAAAGGTGCTGATAATATCCGAAACTTCCAGTTTGTTTATTTTTATAGTAATGGATATCAGGCCGCTTTCGAGATCAGTAAATGTATTGAGCTGCGTAATTTGCGCATCATTCGACTCTACAATCCGGTTTATCTCCGTGAGTGCATAGGCTTTACTTTCCATTTCCAGCACTATCAGGGCGCCGGGGTTTTGGAGGCTCATAAATTCGGAGGTATTGCGCAGCATATCATTGTAAGTAACTACACCCACCATCTGGCCGTCGTCTACTACTGGCACTATGCTTAAGCGGTTATCTACCGCTACCTGTATGGCTTTTAGAAAATGATCTTCGCCATGTACGGAAGGCAGCGCCATGGAAAAATGACTGTGCTCAATATCTTTAGAATCATCGCTGTGCAGCAACTGGTCTTCGTCTACCAGGCCTATATATTTGTCATTATCTACTACCGGCAGGTGGCCTACATGATAATCACTCATGAGCTGCAAAGCATGATATACCTTGTCCTCCATGTGGAGGTAAGGAAAAGAGTTTGATATCATATCTTTGGTAAACATAGTTAACGGCATATGCTAACTTAGACAATAGTTATCAGGCAATTGTTGCAGGTTCGCTTAATTTTTTAATAAATTTATCTAAAATGTTATTGAACTCCTGAGGCACTTCCATCATCGGTGCGTGACCGCATTTGTCAATAAAATACAGTTCGCTGTTTGGAATAAGCTTGTTAAATTCCTGTGCCACGAAAGGTGGCGTTATTGTATCATTATTGCCCCACACTAAAAGGGTAGGCTGTTTTATGCGGTTCAGTTCCTCGCCCAAATTGTGGCGTATGGCACTTTTAGCCAGCGCTATAATCTTAATTACTTTATAACGGTTTCTGGTAATTTCAAAAACTTCATCTACCAGTTCCTGAGTAGCCATTTGAGGATCGTAAAAGGTAAGTTCCGTTTTCTTTTTAATATAGTCATAATCGCCGCGGCGCGGATAAGTATCGCCCATGCCATTTTCAAACAGGCCCGAACTGCCGGTAAGTGTTAGCGACTTTATTTTTTCAGGATGTTTTAATATATGAACCAGGGCTACGTGGCCACCCAGCGAATTGCCCAGCAAATGAATATGATCGTACTCTCTTAATTCAATAAATTTATGAACATATTTAGCCAGCCCGCCTACTGTAGTATGCAGTA
>JAICHT010000358.1 GCA_025924755.1 Chitinophagaceae bacterium
AGCCATTGCAATTGGTTTATCTGAAGCCCGTAAAAAAGGCGAAAAAGTTCCTGCAAAAAAAGCAGCAAGTAAAACGGCTTCTAAATCTCCAGCTAGTAAAAGCAAAGCTGCCAGCAAAGGTGGAAGTAAAACAGCTATTAAAAAAGCAGTCAGCAAGGCGCCTGCCAGTAAAAGCAAGTCAGCCGCTAGTGCCAGTAAAAGTAAAGCAGCTTCTAAAACGGCCAGCAAAACCGGTACTAAAAAAGCAGCTTCAAAAAGTGTAGGCCGCGGTGCAAAAAGCAGCAAGAGTGCCACAAAAAAATCAACATCCCGAAGTAAAAAATAAGCAGCGATATCAAAGACCATCTGGACAGGGTGGTCTTTTTTTATACCAGCGCTTTTAGTATTTTCATCAGTATTTCTTCGGCAGATGTTAATTTGGTATGCTCATCGTACTTTTCTATTGTATCCAGTTCTTTAAAATAGTTGCCTAGGTTTTTTGCTTCGTACAATTGGATGATTCCCGGATGTACATAATACTTTTTACAAACGGTTCGGGTGTTTCCTAACTTTTTACTTACTTCATCTAGCGCCGCAACTATATTTTTTTTACAATCGCTTTCTGATTCGGCTTCACCTAAAGATTTAAATGCAAGTAATATGTGCAGGGTTCCGGCCCAGGTTCTAAAGTCCTTCGCACTGAAATCGCCACCAGTGGCCGCTTTAATGTATTTGTTTACAATACCGGAATCTATGGAACGGCGGTTTCCTTCAGCATCGTAATATTGAAACAACTCCTTGCCCGGTATATCACGGCAGGCTTTTACCGTACGTGCCAACTGCTTGTTTTGTAAGTCAATATCATGGTAAACGCCCTTCTTTCCTTTAAAAGAAAATTTGAGCATATCACCTTCAATCCTGACGTGTTTATCCTTTAAGGTAGTTAGGCCATATGAACCATATAATTTCTCGTAATCGTTATTTCCAATTCGGATATAGGTCCGTTCCATCAGGCTGATAACCGTTGCTATTACTTTTTCTTCACATAGCTCTTTTCTTTGCAGATCTTCTTCCAGTTTTTTTCGTAAAGGAGATAGGAGTTTGCCAAATTCATATAAATGATGAAACTTAGTTTCATTTCGCAATGTGTTCCATAAGGAGTGATACCTATATTGTTTGCGATTGCGTATGTCCATGCCCGTTGCTTGTATATGGCCGTTTTCTTTTGCGCAAATCCAAACGTTTGTCCATGCGGGTGGTATTACCAGTTTGTGAATGCGTTCCAGTTCTCTTTTATCTTTTAAAGGTTTGCTGTCGTAAATATAAGTAAAGCTCTTGCCTTTTTTTATTCGGGTAATGCCAGGCTCTTTATCATTCACATATACCAGATCGGCCATTTTAGCCGTCCTGATATAATCTTTGTCAATCTTTAAAAATTGGTTGTGTGACAGTTGTACTACTTGTTCCATAGCTAGGGTTGCTGTTTGTTTTCCGGATGCATTCTGCTATGTCGTGAGTGTGATTTCTGCAAATGAATATCACCTGCTTCATCTACTGAATGAGAACTGTGCAGGTCGTTTTCACTTTTAGCCAATGCAGAAAGGCGGATGTAAAATTTTTTTAAAACCTCTAATTCTTCCTGTGTCAAATCTTCCACTACTACCAAGCGGTTGCTGGCTCTTTCATTGCTGGCTATCAGCTCGTTCAACTTTAATTGTACAGCCATCGAATCTTTGTTTTGCGATTGTTGAATAACAAATACCATTAAAAAAGTAATGATAGTAGTACTGGTATTAATTACCAGTTGCCAGGTATCGGAATAATTGAAGACCGGACCAGTAACTGCCCATATTAGAATAACAGTAAATGCAATAACAAAAGCCGTTGCAGAACCGGTAGCTTTTGTTATAGCTGAAGCAATGCTTTGAAACTTTGTAGAGAAGCGCTTTTTTTTAGGTATTTCAGTATTTATTTCTTTTTTTAATACGTCAGTGGTTGATTGCATATGACTTTCTTAATCATTAAGAAAAAGTTAGACCAAAGCCTGACCTTCCTTTCTAGCGCCACCTTATTGGTATGCTTATGCTTCTTCTTAGTTAGCGTTCGATATCGGCGTTGATGTTAATTCCGCTTTCTGCTATCTGTGTAAGAATCTTATCTGCTTCCTTTTCCTCGTCTAATGTCTGTTGCATCAAATGTGCAATATCAGGCTTGCCGATGGTATTTGCTAATTTTACTAAACTGCCATATGCAGCAATTTCGTAGTGTTCTATTTTTTGTGCTGATATGATTAAGGCAACATCCCGCACAGCTGTATCTTTTTCTGTAGTTTCCATTACCTGCTGCGCCTCCTTAACCAGCCCATCCACGGATTCGCACTTTTTCCCCCTTGCAGGTACGCCCAATATTTTAAAGGTTTGCTCCAGCCTGTTAATATGACTTTCAGTAATGGTTATATGTTGTTTAAAAGCATTAGATAATTCTATGGCAGTAGCACCTTTCGACATTCTGAGTAAGACTTTGCTAAGCTGTTTCTCAGCCCAGTAATTACTCTTTAATTCTTCTGCAAATAATTCCTTAAGAAGTGTCTTTTCTTTATTTCCGTTTTCAGGTGTATTGATCTTCGTTGTCTTCAGGCCAGTTGCCATAAAATACAATTTTGTTAATGGATAGTTATGACTAAAAACAATGCCAGCGACAGTTGCTGCTAAGGTTAGCTGTGTAGATTTTTTTACACAATAGTATTCTGAAAAATCCGATTACTTAAGCGGTAATTAAGTGGTATTTAATTTGGAGTTATATAGCTGAGTCTATTTTATTCTTTATCAAAACCACTATATGACAACAACGAACAACCAATTGAATTTTTTACAGGAAAAGATACAGGAGATAGGCAGCGCCATTTTCTTTAACTTAAGTGATTCTGTATTAAAATTGCCCACCTCTATTGTAACAACTTTGCAAGTTGACGAGTACGGTTATGTATGGTTTTTTGTACAAAAGCCAAAGCAAATGCTTAATGAATTTGAAACAGAATTTCCTGCAAGACTCGACTTTTTTAAGAAAGGTAAAAACTGTTTCCTACAGGTAATGGGTAAGGCCTGGGTAGTTTCCGATCCGGAAGAAGTGAACTCGTTTGTAA
>JAICHT010000359.1 GCA_025924755.1 Chitinophagaceae bacterium
ATTTCTACTTCCGCTAATATAAGCGGTTCACCCACACCGCAGCTTTTTGCAGATATATCTGATAGTATCAAGCAACAGGTTGATTATATGGTGAAGTGGCGGCAAACCGATCTTTCGCCGGCTCAGCCTTCTCAAATCGTAAAATGGAACAACAACGGAACCGTAACAGTTATCCGGTCTTAATTACAAATTGCGCATCCTGCTATCTTTGCGGCAATGGATATCAATTGCAGCGAAAAAGAACTGGAGGTATTGATGAAAGTGGCACAGGCAGCCCATCAATTACAAATGCCTTGCTACCTTATTGGCGGGTTTGTGAGGGATAAGATATTGAACCGCCCTACCAAAGATGCCGATATCGTATGTGTAGGCGATGGGCTGGCGTTGGCGAAACTGGCTTCGCAAGCTTTTCATCCAACACCTAAAGTAAGTTATTTCAAAAATTTTGGAACGGCGCATTTTAAAACGGCTGATAATTTTGACGTAGAATTTGTGGGTGCCCGTAAAGAAAGCTACCAATCGCATTCCCGCAATCCGGAAGTGGAGGCCGGATCAATAACAGACGATCAAAACCGTCGCGATTTTACTATGAATGCATTAGCCATTTCTTTAAATAAAGAAGATTTTGGAAAGTTGATAGATCCGTTTGATGGAATGAAAGATATTGAAAACCGGATTATAAAAACGCCGCTGCTGCCTTCCCGGACCTTTAACGACGACCCGCTACGCATGATGAGGGCCATCCGCTTTGCCACGCAATTACATTTTACAATAGAAGCCGCTACATTTGCTGCCATACAGGGAAATGCAGCCCGTATAAAAATCGTATCGCAGGAGCGTATTACCGACGAGCTGAATAAAATAATTGCCACGGCAAAGCCGTCTATCGGGTTTGATTTGTTATACCGTAGCGGGCTGCTCCATTATATCTTTCCGCAAATGGTAGCTTTGGCCGGCGCCGAATTTATTGATGGTAAAGGGCATAAAGATAATTTTTACCATACGCTGCAGGTGTTGGATAACCTCGCCGAAAGATCAACCAATTTGTGGCTGCGCTGGGCAGCTATATTGCACGATATTGCCAAGCCGGCTACCAAGCGTTTTGAAGAAGGGCATGGCTGGACGTTTCATGGTCATGAAGTAGTAGGAGGCAGGATGGTTCCTAAAATTTTCAACCAGCTAAAGCTGCCTCTGGGCGACAATATGAAGTATGTAAAAAAGCTGGTAGAACTGCACCTGCGGCCTATCAGTCTTTCAAAAGAAGAAATTACCGATTCGGCAATCCGGCGTTTGTTGTTTGATGCCGGTGAAGATATAGATGAATTGATGCTGCTATGCGAATCGGATATTACCTCAAAGAACAAAATAAAAGTAAAACGCTACCTGGAAAACTTTAAACTGGTAAAGGAGCGGTGCAAGGTGGTAGAAGAAAAAGACCGCATCCGTAACTGGCAACCGCCAGTAACCGGGGAACTCATAATGGAAACCTTTGGTATTCCTCCTTCCCGCGAAGTAGGGCTTATTAAAGAAGCCATTAGAGAGGCCATATTAGATGGTGATATTTCAAATAATTTTGATGCCGCTTATCAATTTATGCTGCAAAAAGGCAGGGAACATAATCTTGTGCCCTTAAAGTAACAGTTAATTGGTTATTTTTGGATTTATTCTTGTTTGTAAAAAACGTACATGGCTATCTTAAAGTTTAGAGTTTATTTTGAAGAAGACGATAGTGTTTACCGCGATGTGGTAATCCGTCATACACAAACTTTCTTCGACTTGCACGGCTCCATTTTAAAAGCGTTTGAATTTGATAGTAAACACGGCGCTACTTTTTACCGCAGCAATGATAACTGGCAGCGTGGCCGCGAAATAACATTGGAGGTGTACGAAAAACCGTACAAAGCTGCACCGCTATTGATGAAGGATACTACTATTGGTTCTGAAATAAAAGATACCAGCCAAAAGTTTGTGTATGTGTACGACTTCAATAAAAACTGGACTTTTTTAGTAGCATTAATCAATGTGTCTAAAGAAGAAAATCCAAAAGTTTCCTATCCCGCTACCGCACGAACTGAAGGCATTGCACCTAGCCAATATGGTACAAAAAGCTTGCTGGGTGAACGTTTTGCAGATGTAGAAGAGAAATACGATTTAACAAAAGGTGCGGAAGGTTTTAGTGAAGAAGGGGAAGAGGGAGAAAGTAGTGAAGCCGGGCATACGGAAGAAGAAGATACAACAGGAGGCGGCGAAGATTTTTAAAGGATCAGAGTTTATAAATTATAGCAACTCCGCTTTGTGCGGAGTTTTGTTTTAGTAAAGATGCCAGATATTAAAAAGACGGTTATTGTTATAGCAGGCCCAACCGCAGTAGGAAAAACAACTGCTGCAATAAGTGTTGCCCAACATTTTAATACCGATATTATTTCCGCTGACAGTCGCCAATGTTATAAAGAAATGAATATTGGCGTGGCACGGCCAACTGCCGAAGAACTGGAAGCTGTTACCCATTATTTTATTGCCTCACATTCCATCCATCAAAAGGTAACGGCAGCTACATTTGAGCAATATGCATTGGAAAAAACCAGGGAAATTTTTAAGAAAAGTGATGTTGCTGTGATGACGGGCGGCACCGGCATGTATATCAAAGCTTTTTGTGAAGGCCTGGATGCGATACCCGATGTTTCGGATGCCATACGTACTAAAATTTCAGATCAGTACACGCAATATGGCTTAAGCTGGCTGCAACAACAGGTGCAACAAGCCGATCCGGACTTTTTCAAAAAAGCTGAAATTCAAAATCCGCAACGGTTAATGCGTGCTTTGGAAGTATATGAAGCCACCGGAAAATCTATTGCAACCTTTCAAAAGGGTGCGAAAGCCAACCGCTATTTTACTATCATTAAAGTGGCTTTAGAGCTGCCTAAAGAACAATTGCATCAACATATTAACCAGCGGGTGGAAGGCATGCTAGAGAAAGGGTTAGTGAACGAAGTACAATCCCTGGTTCCATATCAGCACTTAAACGCTTTGCAAACAGTTGGATATAAAGAATTGTTCGATTTTTTTAATGGCAGAACTACTTTTCCGGACTCAGTGGAAACGATAAAAAGAAATACAC
>JAICHT010000360.1 GCA_025924755.1 Chitinophagaceae bacterium
AACCGGGTAATAAATACAGGTGATGCTATTGGCAAAACAATGTTTCTTCAGTAACCGATAATTAGAAGAGCCATTATTCATAATGGCTCTTCTAATTAATCAATTTATAGAGCTCAAGTATTTTGCTCTACTATACCTGCTTTAACGGCATACATGATTAAGCCGGCTAATGATTTGGCACCGGTTTTTGCTTTCAATTTGTCACGTATCGCTTCTACTGTCCGCGGGCTCAGATCTACCATATCGGCAATTTCCTTAGTACTCTTTTCCTCGCACATTAATTTTAAAATCGTCGTTTCTTTTTCACTCAACTGCACATCAGCCGCCTCCTGCTCCGATGGGCGTTTGGTACGCAGCCCTGTTAGCAAAGCTTTATTGGTAAGGTCATTAAAGAAAAACTCCTGCTCAAAACACGTTTTAATGGCCTGGTAAATCATCTCTGAATCCGAATCTTTGGTGAGATAGGAATTGGCGCCTATTTCCATCATTTTAGTAATCATGGAATGATCGTTATGCATGGACAGCATAATAACTTTTACATCAGGATATAACTTTTTTATTTCAGGCAGCGTGGTCAGGCCATCCATTATCGGCATTTGAATATCCAGCAGAATCACATCCGGCTTAATATGTTTCAGCAGGTTTAAAAGCTGCATGCCGTTTTCGGCTTCAGCTACCATTTGTATGTCTTTGCGGCCGGAAAGAGAGCTTTTTACACCGGTACGAAAAAGGGCATGATCGTCGGTGATGGCAACTTTAATTATTTGGGATCCTGGTTCTTTCATATAGGATTTTTTATGGCTTGCAAAGATGCAAACTACTGCAAATTGCAATAAAGCTGCGAAATTTTCTATAGTACTAGTACGTAATTTAAAAGATGCAGAAAGTACTAATACGGCGCAAATTACTTGCACATATACACAAAAAGGAAAATCATATGCACTATAAGATCGTAAACTTACTATAGTAATAGTAATTACCACAGCAAAAAACTTAGCGTTTAATCTATTGATTGGCTTACAGTATTATATTATTTTTGCATCTGAAAGTTCGTAAAACCGAATCTCATCGCCAGGTATCTTAATATCCTTTATCCTATAGATCGCACAAAAAAATTTTGAAAGCATATCCATTATGATAATGTTTTTATTAGTGTCAACGTTTTGAGTTTTTTGTTTTGTTGTTGAAATCAGCTCGTGTAATTCCAGTGTTTTCCTTTGTTGCTCACTTGTTCGTTTAATAATTTATTAGCAGGATTTGTATTAAAGTAAGTATGGTTTTTACTATGGTGTTCCTGTAATTTTTACTATGGATTTAGCACATTATTAAACGACAAGTGCGTAACGCTATATGCTACCAGACAACATCAGGATTTAGGTTTTACAAAAAATATAGAGAATATAATTTTTCTCACGTAATTTTGCCGCCATTCAAAGCTAAATGATCAGGCCCGGTGCCGTAAGACCGTGGTTTGGAACAACCCCGCAACTTTCCGCAGCGCTTGCGTCATGAAGCAACATAAATAACAGCTATAGCGCATGAAGCTTTCACAGTTTAAGTTCGATCTTCCTTTAAATTTAATTGCCCAACATCCTACCAAACGCCGCGAAGATGCCCGCATGATGGTGGTGCATCGCAAAACCGGCGAAATTGAAAACAAATATTTCCGCGACATCCTGGAATATTTTGAAGATAAGGACGCTTTTGTTGTAAACAATACCAAGGTTTTTCCGGCACGCATGTATGGCCGTAAAGAAAAAACAGGCGCCAAAATAGAAGTGTTTCTTCTACGTGAATTAAATAAAGAACACCGCCTTTGGGATGTAATTGTAGACCCGGCCCGGAAAATACGGGTAGGCAATAAATTGTATTTTGGTGATGAAGAAGACCTGGTAGCCGAAGTAATTGACAACACTACTTCGCGAGGCCGTACTATTAAATTTTTGTTTGAAGGCACGGCAGATGAATTTCGACAGGTGCTTGAAAAACATGGCGAAACGCCGCTGCCTAAATACATTAAGCGCAAGCCGGATGAAGAAGACCGTGAACGCTATCAAACGGTATATGCCAAGCACGAAGGCGCTGTGGCTGCTCCTACCGCCGGTTTACACTTTAGCCGCGAGTTAATTAAACGATGCGAGATACTGGGTATCCGCTTTGCAGAAGTAACGCTGCATACCGGCTTAGGGACGTTTCGGCCAATAGAAGTAGAAGATTTAAGTAAGCATAAAATGGATGCAGAGTATTATCATATTGATGAAACGTCGTGCAAAATTGTGAACAAAGCCAAAGAAACCAACCGGCGCATTTGCTCCATTGGCACTACTACCATGCGTGCCCTGGAATCTTCGGTAACGGCACAAGGTTTTTTGAAACCATCAGAAGGCTGGACCAATATATTTATCCATCCGCCTTACGATTTTAATATCGCCGATTCTTTGGTAACAAACTTTCACTTGCCAAAAACCAGCCTGCTGATTATGACCTGTGCATTTGCAGGTTACGATTTAACCATGGAAGCTTATAAAAGAGCTATCAAAGATAAATACCGGTTTTTTAGCTATGGTGATGCCATGCTGGTTATATAATTTGTATAAAAAATAATATGAAAAGCCAATAGTAAACTTGCTATTGGCTTTTTTCATTCTTCAAAACTTCATTGATGATATGGCTGATTTCTTTTGCTTTATTAACAAGCATCATATGAGTACCTTCCTTTATGATATAAGCGGACTGGATATTTTTAACAGGGAAAATAGCATCTTGCTCTCCGTGTATTTGAACTAAATTTTCCGGATGCCAGGAACTCTTCCAGTTAATAATCTGGTGAACCGCCCATTTTACCTGGTACAGATCGGCATTTTTACGATAGTTATTGGCAAGCTTTTTTTCTTCATCAGTTATAATGCCCAGGCGCTTGTTGTTGTAATTATCTAAAAAAGGATAATGCCGGATGGGTATTAATTTATTCAAATGCAGTTTGCCCGAAACTTTCATCCATAGTGGTAATTCAGCATCCGATTTTACTCCGGACAGTATAATAATTTTACGCAGGGTAATTTTTTTAGCTATCTCAATAGCTATCATTCCGCC
>JAICHT010000361.1 GCA_025924755.1 Chitinophagaceae bacterium
ACCGAGACAATCGATGTTGTTTATGTGATCAATAAGCATGGCGAATTATTAGACGATTTGAGAATAAGGGAATTTATTCTTGCTGATCCGAAAACCAAAGTGAGCGAAATGATGGACGGTCGTTTTATCGAATTAAACGTGAACGACGACCAGGAAACTGCCAGCGAGGTTTTTAAGATGAATAATCGTGTAGCCTTGCCCGTTGTGGATGATTATAATGTGCTTCTCGGTATTGTTACTATCGATGACGTTTTATGGGTAGCGGGTGAAGAATTCAGTGAAGACGTTCAAAAGATCGGTGGCGCGGAAGCGTTGGATATGCCTTACCTGGAAACTCCTTTATTTACTTTGGTCAAAAAGAGGGTAGGGTGGCTTACCATTCTTTTTTTAGGCGAAATGCTTACCGCCACTGCTATGGCTTTTTATAACAGTGAAATGGAAGCGGTTATTATTCTAACTAATTTTATTCCGCTCATCATCAGCACGGGGGGAAATAGCGGTACCCAGGCTTCTACGTTGATCATACAGGCGATGGCGCTGGGAGAAGTGTCTATAAAAGACTGGTGGAAAGTAATGCGCCGGGAAATTATGTCTGGTCTGATGCTCGGTACTATTCTTGGCGTTGTTGGATTTTGCAGAATAGCGATCTGGAGTTTTTTGATGCATCACAATGTTATCAGTTCTTACACTTACGGACCCCACTGGATGTTAATAGGATTTACCGTCTTCTTTTCTTTAATTGGTGTGGTGCTGTGGGGATCGCTTATGGGAAGCATGCTGCCGATTCTTCTAAAAAAACTGGGTGCCGATCCGGCCTCCTCATCTGCTCCTTTTGTAGCCACCCTCGTGGACGTTACGGGGCTGGTTATTTTCTTTAACGTTGCGTTGTTGATTTTGAAAGGAACGCTTCTTTAAAGCATGCACTTTTGCCGCTTTCCTTCTGGGTACCGTTTTTCCATAAAAAAGTTCTTTTCGACTTAATAATAAAAAATCAACTGAGTGTGAATTCTTAAAAGTAAAAAGAATACCATCAATGTTTGCAATTCAAACACCGGATTTTTTTAAGATAAAAAATCTGCATTATTTGTTCGTTTACTACTACTACTGCACGCCGCGCTACTCATTTAAGATGTGGTTCAACTTGCAATTCCCAGATTTGCAGAATATATTTGACCCCAATTATTAACGCTTATAAAAACAGAATGAAATTTTTTAAACACCACCAACTAACCCTTGCAGTTTTGCTTTTGATTCCAACCATCTTTTTCAGCAGTTGTCTTACTTCTAAAAAGATGGATGCTTATATTTCGGATCAATACAATAATGAAATTCCAAAAGTGAACAAAAGAAAGCAAGTGCCTGATATTACTTTCTCATCGGCACTTCCCGCCGCTACAACCAATATTTCAACGACAGCACCTCATACCAAAGTATTGCCTTTGATCGTGTATTGGTCTATTGATTCCAGGCATACCAGCACTTTAAATTCCGGCATTGCTGCTACCAATTTTTGCAATGAAGTGAACGTCATGGCCAAAAAAGGTCTGAGTCAAAAGCTTAACGGACAGAAATTAGAATTAACCATGGAACAGGCGCCGACAACTTTTGCCCTGGTTGATAAAACACATGCTATATGGCTGCTTATTTATGCGATTCATTGGGATAAAGTTTATATAGAGCCTGAGGTTAAAGACCTGGTGGTTTCGTATAAATTATACAATGCTGACAACACCATAAAAACCGGAAAGATCATCGTAAAAAACACAGAGAATAACAAGAATATGCGGTTTTTTCAATCCTGGAAATCGGCAGTATCAGAGCACCTGGCAGATTATGACACCAATGTTACAGCTATGACCAGCAAATTTGTCGATCAATTGATGAAAGAACTATAATTGCACAGATTTTAATCTTCGTTTAGAAGGTATTTAACCGCTCATGTATTTCATCGGTTCTGCGTTTTGGAAGTAATTATCTTTAATGCATGATTACATTCATCGCCTGGATTTTCCTTTTTATTTTTTGTTGGCCGCTGGCTATCCTGGCTTTGGTATTATATCCAATTTTTTGGTTGATCCTGCTGCCTTTCAGGTTGGCAGGTATCGCAGTGGAAGGTGCGTTTGGCCTTCTTAAATCTATTATTTTTTTACCAGCGAGGCTAATACGGCGGATCTAAATTTTGTTGGAGGTTTTTCAATTATCTATTAGCAAAAAAGTTTCAAGGTCATTTTGCCTTTAAATATCCCAGTAACCCCAGCCAGTCCCCAAACCTTTCTATCCATGTATCGGTAGGAATATTCTGTTGATGCATTCCGAAGCCGTGGCCTCCTTTTTCATACATATGTATCTCAGCCGGCTTCTTTGCGGCAAGCCATTTTGAATATAAATCAACACTATGCGAAGCAAGACCCAGGTCGTCATCTGTGGCAGCAGCAACAAACAGTGGAGGTGCGTCGTCAGCAACTTGTCCCTGCAGCGATGGCGGCATAAAAGCATAGATCGGTGCAACAAAATCAGGACGGTTTTCGGGTGTATAATTAAAAGCGGCTGATGCAGCAACAGTGCCGCCGGCTGAGAAACCCATAATGCCTATTCGTTCAGGATTTACTCCATATTCGGCCGCGTGGGTGCGGACATATTGTATAGCAGCCCTGCCATCTGCAATACATAAAGGAATTATAGGCGTAACCTTTTCTACAAAATCACTTTTCTTCATATTGTCGCTCAGTTCCTGGCCCGGATTATCGGTTAAGCTCTGCCCGAGGCGGTATTTCAATAAAAAAACGGTTACTCCCTTTTGGTTTAGCCAATGCGCCACATCTGTGCCTTCATGTTTTATAGCCAGAATGTAGAAGCCTCCGCCGGGACAAACAATTATGGCGGTTCCGTTTGCTTTGGACGAATCAGCCGGATACACTGTAAGAGTTGGATGCGAAACATTATAGATAAGAGCGTCCTTTGTTCCTGGTTTGTACTCTTGCTCATTATATGTCCAGTTCTCAGAACCTGGCGCTGCGCCATTGTATAATTGAATTACTTTTTGCTGCGCTTTTGTACTCACAAATGTGAACAGCAAACAGGC
>JAICHT010000362.1 GCA_025924755.1 Chitinophagaceae bacterium
GACAACATCAAAGGCGTCGTTTCTATAAAGGATATGTACGTAGCCGACGATCATACGCTTTTTAAAGACCTGATGAAGCCTGCACTGTTTGTGCCGGTGAATAATACCGCTTACCAGGTAATGGAAAAGTTTAAGGAGTCAAAAATACATTCCTGCTTTATTGTAGATGAATACGGAACCGTGCTGGGGATGATTACGCTGAATGATATACTGGAAGCTATTGTAGGCGATATGCCCGAACCGGATGAAATGGACTATGAAATAGTTAAACGGGAAGACGGCAGTTACCTGGTTGATGCTCAAATACATTTTTACAATTTTTTAAAATACTTCGATAAAACCGAATGGCTCAATGAAGAAGACCAACAGTTTGATACGCTGGCTGGCTGTATTCTTCACGAACTGGAACGCATTCCGGAAGCAGGCGATAAGTTGGAATGGAAAACTTTTACTATTGAAATTGTGGATATGGATGGACACCGGATTGATAAAGTATTAGTAATACAAGATCAAACGCTGACAACCGAAAACGTAGACGAATAAGTAACAGTAAAGCCTGGTTACAAAATGACGGTTTTATTATAACTCAACGGGGAGACACTACTTCTAAATTCTGCACACTGCCAAGCATCTGTAAGGTTGTTACCGCATTTTCTTTAGGCACATCAAAAGTGAGCATGCAAAACAACTGCTGCTCAAAAGAAACGGTTTCGCAACGGTATTGTTTGATTACACGCATCACCTCATTTTGCTGCGTATAATCAAATGAAATGGTATAGCGCTCCAATACGGGCTTTTGTACAATAGGCGTGAGTTGCAATGCAAAGGAACTGGCAGTTTTATACGCATTTATCAAGCCCGGCACCCCTAATAATGTACCTCCAAAATACCGCACCACAATCACGGCGGCATTTGTAATTTTCTTACTGTCTATTTGCCCTAAAATAGGTTTGCCTGCGGATCCGGAAGGCTCGCCATCATCGTTGGCTCGAAAATTTGTATGGTCCAAACCCAGGCGGTAGGCAAAGCAATGATGCGCAGCTTTAGGATGTGCTTCTTTCAATTCTTTTAATCGCTTTTTAAAATCATCAATCGTATATATAGGAAATGCATAAGCAAGAAATTTACTGCCCCGGTCTTTATACTCCGCTTCCGAAGGTTTTTCAATAGTGTGATAGTAATTTTCCATGTAGTATAAATAGGTTGTTATGCATTTTCTTATACGAAAATAGTATGCACTTTAATCTATATTCAAATATAGAGCTGTCATGCTGAACAGGGAAGATGAAAAGACATTTCAGGTGTATCCTCCATTGTAAAGCAATACTACTCATTGAATATTAAGTTTATTGCGGTACGTTTTAATTGTGTCCGACAAAAAATTCTCGGATTGTTGCAACACCTGGTTTCTCAAAGCCGGCGCTGCTATTCCTTCGCCTACTATCAATTGTTCATTGCAAATAATCCGGGCTTCATCCCATAGATTACTGTCGATGAATGATTGCAACAATATGGCACCACCTTCAACAATTACACTTTGAATATGCAAGCTGTGTAAAGCATTCAATATCTGGTGAACCATATTCGCATCTTCAGAAACCCGGTAATAATTAATATCTTTTAAAGATGCTACTGATCTTTCTTTCATATCATGTTGCTGAAAATTAAAAACGATCACCGGCGATTGACTATTAAATATTTTTAACGACGAAGGTAATTTCAGGTCTTTATCTATTACCAGTCTTATAGGGTTTTTGCCGGGCCACAAACGAGTGGTTAGTTCCGGATCGTCATATAAAGCAGTGCGGGTACCTACCAATATAGCCATTTCTTCGCTGCGCCATTTGTGTACGATGCGATTGGTGAACGAGTTACTTATTAAAAGTCTTTGTTTGCCTGGGGTCGGAGCCGCTGCTATTTTTCCGTCGCCGGTCTGTGCCCATTTTAAAATAATATAGGGCCGGTTTTTAGTATGAAATGTAAAGAACCGTTTGTTGATATTCCTGCATTCGTTTTCTAAAATATTTACTGTTACTTCTATACCTGCTGCCTGTAACTTTTCGATGCCTTTTCCATTTACTTCGCTAAACGGATCGCGGCAACCTACTACTACTTTAGGAATTCTTTTATCAATGATTAAATCAGCGCAGGGCGGCGTTTTTCCATAGTGGGCGCAGGGTTCCAGTGACACATATATGGCGGATTGAGGTATCAGGTGTTCCTCTTCCGGCTTTACCGAATTGATACAATGCACTTCGGCATGCGGGCCACCATATTGGTGGTGATAGCCTTCTCCTATAATCCGATCATGGTAAACCAATACAGCTCCCACCATTGGATTGGGCGCTACATTTCCCTGTCCAAGTAAAGCAAGTTGCAGGCAGCGGTGCATATATATTTGGTGTGCAGTCACCCGCCAAAAGTAAAGAAAGGTTTAAGTTTGTCCACATGAAAATGAGCGAGGCCGAAATAGCGTTGCGGCAGCAGTTGCAAACCATATATGACGAGCGGGAGGCCGCCACTATAGCAGCTATGGTGTTGGAATACTTAACTGGCTTTTCCCGTATGGACCGGTTGGTTAAAAAAGACAAGTTATTAACAGCAGGTCAATTGCAATCATTAACAGCAATGCGGCAGCGGCTAATGCAACATGAACCGGTTCAGTATGTGTTAAAGGAAGCATGGTTTGCCGGTTTAAAATTGTATGTAAATAACCAGGTGTTAATACCACGGCCTGAAACGGAAGAATTGGTGGATTGGATTATCAATGATGTAAAAGCATCCGGCAAAAATGTATTTCAAAACAATATAACAGAAGCAGATAAAACCACCAGTTTAAAAATAATAGATATAGGCACAGGAAGTGGCTGCATTGCTTTGGCACTAAAAAAGGCCATGCCTAAAGCAGAAGTTTGGGGTTGTGATGCCAGCGATAGCGCATTAACAGTAGCCAGGAGAAACGGAGCCACCTTAGACATTCGGGTCGATTTTGTAAGTGTTGATTTTTTGAATGCAGCTCAACGAAAACAATTGCCTGCTGTGGATATCATAGTAAGCAATCCGCC
>JAICHT010000363.1 GCA_025924755.1 Chitinophagaceae bacterium
ACAGGCCAAAGCCATCCTGGAACTGCGCCTGCAGCGCTTAACCGGAATGGAGCGGGATAAGATTAAACAGGAATATGACGATTTAATGAAAACCATCAATTACCTGCGTGAGTTACTGGCCAATGAAGGCATGCGCTTCGACATTATAAAAGGAGAGTTGCTGGAGGTGAAGGAACGATTTGGCGATGCCCGTAAAACTGAAATAACTTTTCTGGATAATGAAGTAAGCATTAAAGATTTAATAAAAGAAGAAGATGTGGTGATTACCATATCGCACTTGGGATACATCAAGCGTACCTCTGCTACCGAATATCGTCAGCAAAGACGGGGTGGCCGGGGTGCAATGGGAGGTAAAACAAGGGATGAAGATTTTATCGAACACCTTTTTGTAGCTTCCACACACCATACGATGTTGTTTTTTACAGAAAAAGGCAGGTGTTATTGGCTGAACGTATACCAGATTCCAGAAGGAGAAAAAAACAGTAAAGGAAGGGCTATTCAAAACCTTTTACAAATAACCACCGACGATAAAATTCGAGCCATCATAGATATAAAAGATTTACAGGACGTAGACTATGTAAGCTCGCATTATATTGTGTTGTGTACTAAAAAAGGAATTATTAAAAAAACAGCTTTGGAAGACTTTAGCCGGCCCCGGCAAACCGGTGTAAACGCCATTAATATTGTAGAAGGCGACCAGCTATTGGAAGCGCGGTTAACCGATGGTAATTGCGAGCTAATGATGGCGGTAAAAAGCGGCAGGGCTATAAGGTTTCCGGAGGGAAAGGTACGCCCAACCGGACGCGGAGCAATAGGGGTGGGTGGCATAGAAGTTGAAGATGATACGGATGAAGTTGTTGGTATGATTTGTGTTAATCCTTCCACTCCCGAACGCACCGTATTGGTAGTAAGCGAAAAAGGATATGGCAAACGTACATCAGTAGAGGAATACCGGATTACCAACAGGGGAGGGAAAGGCGTAAAAACGATCAGTGTCACCAATAAAACGGGTGCATTAGTAGGCATCATGGATGTGGATGAAAAAGAAGATTTGATAATTACGTGCAAGAGTGGCATCACCATCCGTATGAAAGTATCCCATATCAGCTCACAGGGACGTGCTACACAGGGTGTAAAGCTGATACGGATAGACGAAGGTGATGAAATAGCAGCCATTACCCGGATTAACGTGGGGGATGATGAGAAGATAGTAGAGGAGGAAGACATTGCGGAAGTAATAAGCAATATACCGGAAGCGCCGGAAACCGACCCGACCGAACAAACAGAAGAATTATAAAACAATAAAACAAAGAATAACGATGCGAAAATTTTTATTATCCGCAACGCTGGTAGCCACAAGCTTTACCATGTTTGCCCAGAAGTTAGATGACGTCCAGGAAAAAATCAGTAAGGGAAAATATGCGGAAGCTAAGGAGAGCCTTGACAAATTTATGAACGATCCTAAAAATAAGGACAACGCCAATGCCTATTACTATCAAGGCGTTATCTATAACGAACTGGCAAAGGATAGCACAAAAACCCCTGCTACCGATTACCGGCAGGAAGCTTTTACTGCGTTCAAACGTTACCAGGAGCTGGATCCTAAGAACGTATTAATGACGCTGGAGCAAAATGGCCGGCTGTTTCAATTATATGAAGGCTATTATAACGCTGCTATAAAAAGCTATAATGCCCAGCAATATGACAAGGCTTTCTATAATTTTAAAAATGCTTTAAATGTAGAGCAATATATTAATAGCAAAGGATTTACCTACGGCAACCAGGCGCTACCAAAGCTGGATACCAATTTGATTTTGAATACAGCGGCAATGGCCTTAAAATCCAACCAGCAGGATTCTGCAATGAGTTACTATCAACGACTGGCTGATGCAAAAATTGGTGGTGATAAATTTGAGGAAGTATATCAAATGCTGGTAGACTACTATGCTAAGAAAAACGATGAAGCTAACCGGCAAAAATACACCGCAATTGGCACCGAGTTATATCCGAACAGCGAATATTGGCTGCAGTCGCAATTAACACCATTTAAAGACGATAAGCCCAAGTTATTTGCTAAATATGACGAACTGGTGCAAGCCAATCCTACTAAATATTTCCTGGCTTATAACTATGCGGTGGAGTTATTCAACTACCTGTATGCATCGGATGCAAAACCAACAGATGCGGCTACCTGGAACCCTAAACTGGAGGCTGCCATTACCAAAGCCATCAGTATTGACCCGACACCCGAAGCCAATTTGCTAATGGTACGCTACCTGTCTGAGCAGGTTTATAAAAACCAGGATGCTGTGAAAGCATCTAAAGGAACTTCGGCTGCGGAAATAAGTAAAAGAAAGTCGTTGAACGCACAAACTATACAGTTGTACGATAAAATGGCGCCTTACGCACAAGCTGCTTACGACGGCTACAGCAAAAAAGATACACTGAAAGGATCGGAGAAAGGTAATCTAAGATATGTTACCAATGTATTGATTGACTATTATACAGCGAAAAAGCAAATGGACAAAGTAAAAACCTACGAGGATAAACTCAAAACACTTTAAAAGAAGAGCCGGCGATTAAGCCGGCTTTTTTGTATATGGTTAATGCCCTTTTGTTATAAACTTCATTATAATATAAGGGCATTTTCTTTTGGTATAATGTTCATATAGGTTTGCCGTAGGGCGGGTGGCAAAATCTTACGTTTTCGAGCAAAGATTTTGCCTGTGCGGGAGCAAGTAGCTAGGGGCTGTTCCTTGTATTTCTTTCTTTAATAGCAAAACTGCGTAAGCAGATAAAGCCCGCTAAGGGCTAAGATGGTCTTTCTTCATTTGCGCAAGCATCGTAACGGGATTGAATGTGCCTAAAAAAACACCTTTCATCGAATGAGTGCTTTCTGTTTCCTTATAAAGATAGCCTCTTGCTGTGTTTACGGTAGTTGCGAATAAATCAACCAATAACGTATCTGGGAATGTGGCTACGTTATCCACATATTTAATATGCTCTTTTAAGTCTTTAACAAAAAAGGACATTGAATATTGCATTGTCAACAGGTTTGCAT
>JAICHT010000364.1 GCA_025924755.1 Chitinophagaceae bacterium
ACAATTGCACGAAGATTACAAGAGCATATATATTTTAAAGCGATTAATGAATATAAGAGGCAAAGCTTATTTGAATCGTTTACCATGAGCGAGTTGGTGCTGATAAAAAGACCACGTGATCTTCGTAAATGTCAACAGGTAAGTACATATAATTTATTGCCTACTTTTTCTACAAAGGCCAGTATTACTTCTACCCAATTAAAATTGGATTTATGAGTATCCTTTCTTCACTTCCCGGTTATCAGAATTATGAATATCTTTTAGTAGTAAGTCCGCACGAAGATTTGCAAAATCGAATACTCAATATCAAGCACGAATTTGCGACTAATTACAACCTCTCGTCATTAAAAGTAAGCAGGCCGCTTATTCCGTTGCTAAAGTTTTTTAGCTGGAGTATGATGGAAGAAAAGATAGTACACCGGCTAAAAACTATATCTATGGGATCAGTGCCCTTTAAAGTAGAATTAAAAGATTACGGAAGCTTTCCCTCACATACCCTATTCATCAACGTTAGTACAAAAGTACCAATACAAAACCTGGTAAAAGACCTGCATGAAATCCAGCATTTATTAAAGGCGCATCCCGATCATGATACTCATTTTATTACGGAGCCGCATATCACTATTGCCTGTAAGCTAAAGCCCTGGCAATACGAAAAAGGCTGGTCGGAATATAGCCACCTGCATTTTACTGCACGCTTCATTGCCGATGGTATGCTGTTGCTTAAGCGTTCGGCTGTTGATAAGCCTTACCAGGTAGTAACGCGATTGGAGTTTATGAATTTGCCGGTGAACACAAAGCAGGGAAATTTATTTATGTAGCGGGCTGTTGAGCCCTGTTCAACTCCTGTTGTGTCACTCTCTTGTACTGCTGTAATGCTATTCAGGAGTAAAAATGCCATGCTGATAAATTCTTTTTCAGAAAATATAAATAAGGTATATGGAAAACTTAAATGAAGAGGCGTCATCAGCCGAAAGCTATATCAAAGGCCGTGGTGCACAGTTCAACACAAAGAATAAGTTTGAGAAAAAAGAAGTAACCAAAGAATATATCGAAGCCATTGACGACTGGACTGAAACCAATTTGCAAACGCAGTATATAGAAGTAGACGCAAAAAGCATTGTCAACAAAGTAGAAAGCCCGGATGTGGGCATGTTTTATAGTATGAATCCTTATCAGGGTTGTGAGCATGGCTGCATTTATTGTTATGCCCGTAATTCGTTCGAATATTGGGGCTATAGCGCCGGTATTGATTTTGAAAGTAAGATCCTGATAAAAAAAAATGCAGCACCGCTGTTGCGTAAATTTTTAATGCAACCGAAGTGGGAGTGTGTGCCTATTAGTATGAGCGGTAATACCGATTGTTATCAACCGGCAGAAAAAAGATTCCGGCTATCCAGAAGTTTGCTGGAAGTATGTAATGAATTTAACCAGCCGGTGGGTATGATCACTAAAAATGCAGGCATCCTTCGCGACAAAGATTTGCTGACTGCAATGGCACAAAAGCATATCGTTTCGGTTTTGGTTTCTATTACTTCATTTAACGAAGACCTGCGCCAGGTAATGGAACCACGCACCACCACTGCCAAACAGCGGTTGCGGGTAATTAAAGAATTGAGTGACGCCGGTGTGCAGATGGGCGTAATGCTGGGGCCTATGATACCCGGTTTAAACGAGCATGAAATGCCCACTATTATTAAAGCCGCTGCCGAAGCAGGAGCCACTTTTTCTGCGTACACATTTATCCGCCTGAACGGTGCTGTCAAATTGTTGTTTCATGATTGGCTGTACAAAAATTTTCCGGACCGCGCTGATAAAGTATGGCATTTAATAGAAGTAAGTCATAACGGCAAAGTAAATGACAGCCGCTGGGGTGTACGGATGCGGGGTGAAGGAAGCGTAGCGCAAATGATAGCCGATCAGTATCACGTATATACTAAAAAGTATGGTTTGCAACACGAACGCTTAGGGCTGGATTGCAGCCGGTTTAAAAAACCGGGCGAGCAGGGAAAATTGTTTTAAATTTCAGCACTAATTTTTCATGAATGAATGATTTTTTATAAGGCTTTATTGCTTTTTATATTTTACTTCAATATGATAGTATAGTGATTTAAATATATACAGTTGTTGTCATTAAAATAAAAGGTGGCACACTATGCACCACCTTTCACAATTTATTTATTATTATTCTGATTGCTTAATCAACTTCATGGTTATTTTTTGATTTGCTTGAGTGATTTCAGCAATGTAGGTGCCGGGCCGATAAGATGCACCCAACTGTATAATTTGCCCGACGCTGAACTCTCGTACTTCCAGGATATTTCCGTATAAATTTAAAACTCTTAAACTTATATTATCCCTTGCATTATTACTTCGGGCAATTAAGGTAAAGCTATTATTGGTAGGATTCGGAAAGGCTTTTACATCCAGTTTAGTTACTTGTTCCGCTTCTGCTCTTGTTGCATTTGCTATTATATTGGTTAGAGTTTTGCAGGTGCCTAAATAGGCGCCATTTGCCAACAGGTTTGCTACATTGCCTGATTTTACACAACTGGTAGTATTGCCATTGCATACCTGTACTTTATTGCCTCCGCATTTTACATTTACTACATTTATTGTTTTGGTAGCGGTTTGCTTGCTGCCTCCATTGTCAGTTACTGTTAGGGTATAAGTAGTAGCCTGAGTAGGGTTTACCGTAATTGATGAAGTGGTAGCTCCTGTAGACCAATTGTAAGTGTAAGGAGCAGTGCCTCCGCTTACCTGGGCAGTTAATTTAATAGAAGATGCGGGAGAATATCCAATGTAAACCGTATTGATATCTACCCCGGTACTGTATGCTTTCGCATCGGGGATAGCAACATTCAGGGCAGTGGCCTGGCTGTTTATCACTACAGTTGTTTGGGCCGTGCTTACATTATTATTCACATCTTTTACTGTCCATGTAATAGTGCTGGTACCTACTTTAAATGCGCCACTGGCATCACTGCCGGTACCACTTCGGGTAGTAGCCCC
>JAICHT010000365.1 GCA_025924755.1 Chitinophagaceae bacterium
ACATTGCGGCTAATTACACTACTATATCCGATATTATTAATGATGTATTGATAACACTCCGGGAGCCGGGCGACTCTAACTATACCACTTACCTTACTACTCAAAATATTGCTTCCAGCAAGAACATGGGTTTGTCCGTAAGTTATAATAAGCAATTGAAAAAATGGTGGACGTTAAATGCATTTGCCAATGTATATAACAACCAGTATAAAGGAGTGATAGATGCCGAAAATATTAATGTAAATTATACAGGTTTCAGTGCCAATATCAGCAGCCAGTTTAACCTGAAAAAAGGGTGGAGTGCAGAAGCCAGCGGATGGTATAACAGCAAAACGCTACAAAGCAGTGCCATATTGAGTTACCCAATGGGAATGTTTTCGATAGGAGGAGGCAAGCAAATTTTAAAAACCAAAGGCACGGTTCGGGTAAACGTCCGCGACCCATTTTACATTATGCATTTTAAGGGCATTACTGATTTAAGTAAAGGAGTTACTACTATCGATAGCCATTGGGATAACAGGCGTCTTATTCTTTCATTTAATTATCGCTTTGGGAAAGATACGACCCAGCCCACACGAAAAAGAGGTTCTGCAGCAGATGAAGAAAAAGAGCGGATGAAAGTTGGCGGCAACAATAACTAGCCTATCTTTTATATGGAAAAAGTTGGGTAGCAGGTTTACATTTTTATATATTTTAAACTTAATTCCAATAAAAAATTTTGTTTAATATTGCCACGTTAAACCACACTAACATACAATGAAAGGCTTATTGATTCTTTGCGGCGTTCTTTTAATAAGTTGTAAAAATGAAGTAAGCATACGGCCTCATTTCTCCTTTTCCTTAACCAGAGATCAACTACTATCGGATGAGGAAGCAGAAATAATTTCCAGAATAAAGCCATTGCAAACACAGGGAAATGTAATGCCTTTTGTTCCAAATATTATTCGTTTTGTAGATATTAAATATTAATAATCCGCAGGCAAAAAGCTTTTCTTTTATCCTTCCAATTGCAAACCTTTCATTCAAATATCTATTCATCTGCATGATGTAATTTTAAAGCATGAACACACTCGGAAATCTTATATGGCTAATTTTTGGAGGCTTTGTGGCAGCGATCGGTTACTTCGTTGGCGGGCTGGTATTGTGTTTAACCATCGTTGGAATTCCTTTTGGCCTTCAATGTTTTAAACTGGGTGCATTTTCATTGTGGCCTTTTGGAAAGCGTATTGTTGCAACCACATCGCATAGTGGTTGTTTATATCTTTTGCTCAATATCATCTGGCTATTTGTTGCTGGCATCTGGATCGCTTTAGCTCATATCGTTTTCGGCATACTGCTATTAATTACCATTATCGGTATTCCCTTTGCCCGGCAGCATTTTAAATTAGTGGAGCTTGCTTTAATGCCTTTCGGCAAAAGTATAGTGGATAATTAAGCCAACATTAAGCGCTTTTTAATTGCAGGTTTTTCCCACCTTTGATTTGATACAAAAGTTGTTGACACTATAGTTATATATAGCAATTCCAGTTGCGTTTTTATTGGTTTTAAATGGCCGAAATTCCCTTTTATCTTTCCCTGTCAATATACCAATCAAAAGACCATCGTCCACTGCCGGCAATTGAATAATAAATGAGCAATAGTAGCACTACTACAGAAACAAAAAGTTCAAAGTATTGCCCGGTAGTATTGGGTGCGTTGATAAAAATAATAGCTCCTAGTAAAATAGGAATTTGTAAAAGGCAAGCAAAGCGGGTGAGCATACCCAGCGCCAGCATAAAGCCAGCCAATATATGCGCAAAAAGAATGTAATGGCTTACAAGAATCAGCATAAATGAACTAAAGGGAACATTGCCCGACATTAAGTTCATAATACTATTAGGGTCTTTGGCAAATTCAATTCCTCTGTAGCAAAGAAATAACCCCAGGGCTATACGCAATATGTCCATTCCTTTGTAATGATGGGCTTCTCCCCATTGTTCAAGACGGTGTAGGTAATTCATATAGCAAATGTTTAGGTAAATAAAAGAGCTAGTACAAAGCTACAGCTATACTACGATACCTGTATAAAAGATTAGGCTTATATATAAGAATTGAAAGCGAATTACTATTGATGATTGAAAGCTGTTTTTTACTAGTTTGCCTGTTCGTAAATCGCTTAAAAACCATCAACTCCATTTAATATTACTTAAGATTATTTTATCTCTTCAATATCTTTTTTATACCGCTAAACCTATTTATACTTTAGTAATACTGATGCTTTATTGTTTCGTAAATTTTACATGTTCATTGTCCTGCGGTTCAGGATTTACGAGGGAAAGATGCGATGCATCCGTGTTGCCCGACTCGATATTCCAGGTTTTATTTAAACGGCTAAAAGGTTCATCAGTTCCCATATTAATTGTTACAGATGCACTGGACGGCGTGCTGCCATAGTAGCTTACAGAAGCGGATTTATAGCTCCATTTGCCTGTAGTAATAGTGCCTTTATTATCAGCAGTTACCACCCCGCCATTGGCGAATGTAAAAACAATACCGGTAAACAATGCGGTTTTATCTTCTGTTCGTTGTGTAAAAGAACTGATGCTGAAATTACCGCTGGTTAAAATGGTATTCGGGTTGGAGGTAGTGGTAGTGGAACTGGTGTTTACATCATTACTTTTTTTGCTGCAACTTAGTAATGAAACGGTGGAAAACAGCATTACGCTGCAAAGTGAATGAACTATTTTTTTCATTTTTTGGTATTTGTGAGAATGACTTCTCTCTTTAAAAAATTTAGAACTCAATATCCGGTTTCAGGTAAACGGATTCAGCAAAATGCATTTCTTAAATATTCGTGGAATGACGCCGGAGGGTTGCCTGTATAAAAACAAATACTATCCATCGGGGTTACAGGAGTAGCGAGTTTATAAAAATGCAATCAATTTGAAATAGTAAAATGGCTGCTTCTACAGCGCCTGTATGATCATAAAAACTATCCTGATATTAATTAGTATTAAAAGGATATTCAAG
>JAICHT010000366.1 GCA_025924755.1 Chitinophagaceae bacterium
GTAGTGCTTTGGTATAAGCCGATCTTTCCAGTGAGTACCGGATACAACGTTCCAGCTTAGCAGTATTCAGATCCGATTTTATTAAATAGTCGGTAGCGACCATTTGCATCGCCTCAATATCTACCTCCTTATTTCCTTTACCTGTCAGCAATATAATGGGGTCTTCGCAACCGGTGCGAACTGCTTCTTTTAAAAAGTCAAGGCCTGTTTTAGCTCCGAGCCTATAGTCTACAAAATAAATATCGTATGCTCTTTTTTTTAAGATCTCGAGTGCATCATTAAACCGGTAGCACCAGTCAATTTCCAACTTATATTCATCAATCTGCTTAAGGTATTCTGCAGTAATAAAGTAGTCATCCTCATCATCATCAATAATAAGTATACGAATTTTCCCTGTGTTCAAAGACATAAATTAAAGTGGTTTTCCAGATAGGCATAAAGTAAGTAAACAACCGGAATTCATAGTATTAATATGTATTCCTCCGTTGTATTTGCCGGCTATGGCGTTGCATTCATTTATTTCGTTTTTATATTGCAGCTGCCAGTATTCATCCAGTTGTGCATTAAAATGAAACTGGATGGTGTAGGTTTTATATCCTTCCTTTACTATCGGCAGCAACCCAGTAGCGGCTTCTTCTCCGCATTGCACATATAAAAACTGTTTGCTATTAACAGGAGGCTGTTTTAATATAAACAGAAAAATGTTTTGAAATAATTTTTCAAATTCATCTTTATTTGCTTCCAGCGTTGGCAAACTATCACAGCGGATAATTACCCTGTCTGCTTCAATAGTACTTTTAATTTGTGAAATGGCTTGTTTTAAAACAGCATTTAAAGATACCGTATTACCAGGGCTGCCGCAACGTTCCCAATTCATGAGCGGCGGATGAATTTGATTAACAGACATGCCTAGATACTCCATATACTACTGATTATTAAACTCCTGGTATTGCTTCATTTTATTGTATAATGTTTTCCGGTCTATATTGAGTAGTTTGGCTGCTTTGCTTTTATTGAAGTTTACTTTTTTTAAAGCTTTCAATATCATTTCATACTCTGCATCGATACTGGCGCCTTTTAAGGTAGTTTCAGTGGTAACGGGTTTTGGCACTTCTGCCACTTCTTCAAAATTTGCAGGCGGCGGTGGCGGCGTACTCATTGGATAGCTGGCTCCGGAACTTACCGGTTCGGGCTGCTTATCAAATTGTAATTTACTATAGTGTGATATTTCGAAAGGTAATGAGCTTGCTTCTATCTGATCGCCATCGCTAAGTAAAGTAGCCCGTTTGATAACGTTCTTTAACTCTCTTAAATTGCCAAACCATACATAGCTCCTGAAAATACTTTCTACTTCTGGGCTGAAGCGTTTTACGTGCTTTCCTAATTCCTTATTGGTTTGCTGTAAAAAATGATTGGCAAACAGCATAATATCATCGGGACGCTGGCGCAGTGGCGGCACATCAATACTAAATTCATTGAAGCGGTGAAATAAGTCTTCCCTGAACTTTCCTTTACGGGCAGAATCCCACAATTGTTCGTTACTGGCTACAATAATCCTTACGTCTAATTCAGTATCTTTTACACCACCAATACGGCGCATTTTACGCTCCTGAACCACCCGCAGCAATGATACCTGTATATCATACCCCAGGTTAGCCACTTCATCTAAAAATATGGTACCTCCGTTTGCCAGTTCAAAGCTGCCTATTTTTTGAGCCAGGGCGCCGGTAAAGGATCCTTTTTCATGTCCAAATAATTCGCTGCCGGCAAGTTCTTTCGAAAGCGCACCACAGTCAATGGCTACAAACGGCCTGTTTTTACGCTTGCTTCGCTTGTGTATTTCCTGGGCAATTGCTTCTTTACCGCTACCACTTTCTCCATATATAATTACGGTATAGTTGGTTGGCGCTACCAGATCAATTTGCTGTAAAATGTGACGGAAAGTAGGCGTGTCACCAAATACATATTCGCCTGATTGTATTAAAACCGGCCGTTTTTCTTTTTCTACAGCAGGGTTCTGTACAGCTTCTTCTTTAGGGGTAAATGTTTGCGCATCATTGTTTTTAGTTTGCGATACCTCTAACGCTTTTTTGATTGTAATTAAAATTTCATCCGGGAAAAGGGGTTTGGTGATGTAGTCATAAGCTCCCATTTTCATTACTTCCACGGCAATCTTAATATCGCTGTAGCCGGTTATAATAATCACCGGCATATGAGGGTATTTATCTTTTATCTTTCCCAGTAAAACATTGCCTTCCATATCTTCCAGCCTGAAATCGCACATCACCAGATCAGGTTCAACATTCTCTAAAAGTTCTAACGATTTCTTACCGTTGTACGCTTCTAACACTTCAAAGTTATGGCGTGTTAAAAAACGCTTCAACAGAAGACACATATCTCTATCATCATCAATAATTAAGATTTTTTGCATTTTAGTTTATTTCTTTTTGATTCGGCGAATTTAAGCTGAAAGTTGTTATGCCCACAGGCCGCGTACATGCGAAACCGGAATTTGTAGCTGCTCCCTATATTTTGCCACTGTGCGCCGGGCTACTGAAAACCCCTTTTGCAAAAGTATCATTACTAATTGCTGATCAGTATATGGGTTGTGCTTGTCCTCATTTTCAATTACATCTTCAATAGCCGATTGAATGACTTTGTTACTGATAACCTGGCCACGCTGGTTGGCGATGCCTTCTGTAAACAGGTCTTTTAACAGTAACAGGCCAAAAGGCGTTTCAGCATATTTATTACAGGTAACCCGTGATACGGTTGAAATATCCACACCTACCATTTCTGCTATATTCTTCAATATCATCGGTTGCAGCAAATTAATATCCCCTGTTAGAAAGTAATCGTGCTGCAACTCAATAATGGCATGCATAATTTTTAGCATGGTGGCTTCTCGTTGCTGCACGGCGTGTATAAACCACTGAGCCGACTGTAATTTATTTTTTACATATTGCAAGGCAGATTTATCGGTAGTAACTTTTGTAA
>JAICHT010000367.1 GCA_025924755.1 Chitinophagaceae bacterium
ACTGCGGTTCTGTAGAAGCTGTTGTTAAGAAATAATTCATGGTTCAGAAACACATTGAACCTTCCTGGGAAACAGGCTGGTAGTACTCTCTGGAATAAGGCAAATTTTCCGGTACACGTTAGGTGCAAAGAATAGTACCCTGGCGAGCAAAGGGCCATGCAGGATTAGTATATCAAATTAGTATTTCAAACCATAACCAGGGTTGGCAGAAATCGCTTCTTTCGCCGACGTTGAAAAGCATACGTGCATGGGTGTTATTAGTGATGGCAACGTTAAATAAAGAGCGGATTGAACAGGGTGATGTATTGGTTATCTCCGGAACTTATTTGTTGAACAGCGAATATTTATAAAGAAACGGCAACAACTCCATGGCAGGCATGAAAATGTAATGCAGCTTTTAAAAGAAATGTTTTACTAATTGAAATTCTGATAGTGCAGCAAATGTTTCTGTTCATAAAAATGAAATTGATAGTTGGATGATATAAGAGTAATGTGTGCCGGAAGAATCCTTACAACAGCAAATGGTAGCAGTGTATCAACTAATGCTGCGATATAGAAAAACATGTATTTTAAAGACAAAATAATCTGGATAACTGGCGCCTCTTCAGGCATTGGCGCCGAACTGGCAAAGCAGTTAGCTATATTAGAAGCAAAGCTGATACTGACCGCAAGAAATGAATCCGCCTTATTAACCGTACAAAAAAACTGTTTACAATATACGGCATGCTGCACCATATTGCCGGCTGATGTGTGCAGTGCAGACACCATTGAAGTACTGGTACAACATGCAATTGCAGCATATGGTAACATAGATATCGTAATACACAGTGCCGGCATTACGCAGCGGTCGCTTGCCATAAATACGGATATGAGTGTATACCGGCAACTGATGGAAGTAAACTTTTTTGCACCCGCTGCCATTACCAAATATTTGCTGCCACATTTTAAAGAAAAAAATTCTGGACATATAGTGGTGATAGGTAGTATGGCCGGACTAATGGGTTTCCCGATGCGTACAGGGTATGCTGCTGCAAAACATGCGGTAAAAGGTTTTTTTGAGACCCTGCAGGTAGAACATACGATCCCTGGTTTGTATATTACTATTGTAAGCCCCGGTCGTATAAAGACACCCATTTCCTTATCGGCGCTTACAGCCAACGGAAGCCCGCATAATAAAATGGATGCAGGACAATTGAACGGCATACCAGTAGTAGTGTGTGCTCAAAAAATTATGAAAGGAATAGAGCAAAAAAGAAAGCATATCATTATAGCGCGGGGGGAACGTATTTTATACTGGCTTTGGTGGTATTGCCCTCCATTGTACTATCGTATTGCCAGGAAAAAAGGAATGAGATAACTCAACCAAAATTCACTTAATAAAACATATATACCAGCAAAGGATTTTTTATAATTACATGGAATCTTTAAAGCCAATCCGCCGGAACATCTTTTTTTTCATCCATATCGCTTAACCGGACTAATGTGTGATGTTTCAATTGCAAAAATTCAATATCTTTTAAGGTGTCGGGAAGTACAGAAGTGGTGCTCCATTTTTTATTTAGAAAAAACGGGCTGTACATTTTTTTTATTCCCAATAGGTAATAGCCTCCGTCCGTTGCGGGTCCAATAACCATATCGTTTTCGTCTAAAGCAGTAAATGCTTCCCCGATGATAGCAGACGTTAGCGAAAGACAATCGCTGCCAATAATAATAACTTTCTGATATCCTTTATCAAAAAGAAATGTAAATGCGTTTTGCATCCGCTCCCCAAGATTGCTGCCGTGCTGCGGTTTCAAATGAAAATCCTTCCAGAAATCATCCGGTTGGTCTTCGCTTGTAAATAGGTATTTATCGCAATGCAAAGGACTAATTATATTTTTTGTATGCTGCAGTAACCTGGTATAAATTTCAAGTGCTTTCTCCTGCCCAATTTCAGCAGCAAGGCGGGTTTTCACCTTTCCCAATACAGGGTTTCGTACAAACGTTATGATAGCATCTGTCATTTATAAAAATTATTTTTACAGGTATCCATTGGTAGCTAAAGAAAAATCAGCCTTATAAACAAGTTAAAAGCAAATCATGCAACTGAGCCGCCGCAACTGCTTCCTGAACCTGCGGTACAGCCATAGCAATGCTGGTTTACAACTACAGTACGTTGGTTTAACGTATGGATATCAAACCCTGAAATGTGATTACTGCCACAGGCTACTTTTAAATCGAGCATTTGGTTAAAATCGCAATCATATAAGTAGCCATCCCAACCAATGGAAATTGTATTACGGCACATTACATTTGTTGCGGCAGCAGGGTTGTAAGCCTGCACCAGTTTCTCCATATATTTTTCGTAAATGCCATTCGCCAATAAATAATCTAAATAGCGGCTGATAGGCAGGTTGGTAATAGCATATAGCTTGTTGAATTCAATTCCTTATTGGCTCTGTAATGCTTGTTTATATTCTTTTTCCAGCGCGTGTTGGGAGGGAGGTAAAAAAGCGCCGGCGGGGTTGTATACCAGGTTCAAAAGTAAGCCTGTTCCCGCTTTACCATATCCTGCATCATTAAGCATTTGCAGCGCCTTGATCGAGTCTTCAAACACACCATTACCACGCTGCCGGTCCGTACGCTCTTGTGTATAAAAGGGTAGGGACGATACTACTTCTATTTGATGCTGCTTGAAATATTCAGGCAGATCATGGTATTTTTTATTGGCTAATATGATAGTAAGATTGCACCGTACAATAATGTGCCGCTCCAGCTTTTTTATTTCCGCTACAAACCATCGAAAGTTCGGATTCATTTCCGGAGCGCCGCCAGTAATATCCACTATTTGTAAAGAGGGATTTTGTTTCAATACTTCCAGGCATTGCTGCATCGTTTCCTTGGTCATAATCTCTTTGCGGTCCGGGCCGGCATCCACATGGCAATGCCTGCATACCTGGTTGCACATTTTTCCTACGTTTACCTGGAAGATTTCTACCTGGGTAGCTTTCAGCGG